>JAFGLX010000187.1 GCA_016927795.1 Candidatus Omnitrophota bacterium | reverse complement strand
TCAACGAATCTTTTTATCGGTTATTGTGACCGCGACTTCAACCTTGGTTTGATTATCAATCTTCTATGCAAACCTCAAAGTGCCAATCGTATATTAGAGACGCCCGAGTATGCCCTTGTCCATGAATTAGTAGAAGGCCATATTGTCCGTTCATTCCATGCAGGTTTGCGAGGTTTTGTAAAAGATACGTGGCGAGACGCATTATTTGTGGAGGATGTATATAGGGGGCGTTTGCAAGCGGCCGGCCTCAAGGGATTTGGTATGCTGGCACTCAAAGGAAGAGATTTAAGAAGGTGTATCCTGTCATTTGTGCCGAAGACGCAGGAAAACATTATTATGTCGCTTCTGCGCACGACAATACAGGATACAATAGCCGACAAAATTATGCTCGAAATGCTCGGCAACTCTCAAGAGGAAATAAGGAAATATATGCGGCTGGAAATCGAGCGCCGATCGCACAATTTAAGCGTTATCGACCAAATAGTAAAAGAAAAGCAGATCGACACGCATAACATGGTACGAAGAGAAGGATATATTATTCGTGATTTAATTTTGCTTGCGCGCTGTGCAGCGCTGGCAAAAATATTCGGGTGTACCGAAGAGGAGGTAAACGTCCTTGAGGAAAGAATGCGCTCTCATGTCAGAGAAAACTTTTTAGCGGGGATAGATTTGCGCGAAGGAGACCTTGCAAGATACCGCAATGAGGCGCTTGCCGTTTACGATGCCGTAAAAAGCGATGTGGAGCTGCTTGCCCGCAGTGTCACAGCCGGGAAAAGTTCCCCCGGTTTCATTCTTGGACCGGGCCTGCTTTTTCTCGGGATATGGTTTATTAACCCGCGAATCAGGGCATTTATGAACCGGCTGTGGCGAAATATACGGGAAAAAATGGGTATTTTATTTGCGTCTCCAATTAAAATACTCTACAGAGGCGCAGAAAGATATAGGGTTGTAAGAGATGAAGAGATGCCTTACTCGCAACTTGCGGACCTAAAACTTCGAACCGAAATGCTTAATAGACGGCCGATGGATATTCCAACCCTGCATGAGGTAAGGGAAAATGTAATCGCGCTTGTCGAAGAATTCGGGTTGGACGAAGAGCGCATACCTTATGTTATATACAACATAGTAGATGGACATGAAAAGCGCCTTATTAGGCAGCTTATAAGGGATTTGGTGCGAAGTGTCGGTGTTTTCCAGCACGGCGTACAAGACGATTTGGCATATTTTTTAGAGTATAGCGGCGACCCGGGATTTTTCAAAGCCATCGCTCGCACACATATCAGTATAAAAGGCAGAAAAAAAACAGTGATAGGTCAGTTAGCAAGAAATCTTGTCGATGGTGATTATATTCTACGCTTAGGGGCATTGGAGGTTTTCCGCGGCATGCTTAGCATCTATAAAATGTACCCGAGCGTGCGTCGGGCTTTTAATAAAATAACCGTAGAAATGTATGGAGGTGAAAAAGGTAGCATATTCGAGCTGTTAGAACAGGCCGCAAAAGATGAAAATCCTGACATCAGCCGCGCCGTCCAAGAAGCGCTTGACGTGCTGGATGACGAGGAAATACCGGAAGTGGAATACCCCGAAAAGATTATTCCGATAACAAACGCAAAAGCCGTTTACTATTATGCAAGAAAAATGGGACCAGAAAAATGGGAAGCCTTAACAGAGGAAGAACAGGATATGCTCATAGGCAAATATGCGGCGCTAAGCGAGGTATTTTATTTATTCAGTCCGGTATTGTACTTGAGAAAGCATACTAATATAACATGGAAAGAAGAGCTTCCAAGGGGCTTAGTCATAATAGCCATATGGTTTTCGATGGGGCTTACGGTATATATAACAACGATTCTTTTCGGCTCACTTTTGGGTATGCCATATCATATAGCGCTGCCTTCAGCTTTACCCTTCAGCATACCCCTTGCCCTTACGTCAAACTGGTTTACCCATAGATACTACAATATAGAAGCAAGTAAGAGGGGATGGCCCATGCTTACTATAGGGGGCGACCTAGCGGCAGTTGGTACAACCAAAGCTTTGCAAGTTTTCAGAAAAGTTTTGTTTTATGAATCGTTGCTTGCAAATGTCTTAAAAGACCCCGATTTGTGGTTACAAGCAGGCGTTGCTACGAGCATAGGCGCCATGTTCAGCTATAAACCCAGAGAGACAGAGAAACTACTCAAAGAAACCTTGAGAATTCCAGAGAGTAAGGTAAGGGCAGGCGCTGCCGCGAGTATCGGCGCGATGTTCAGCTACAAACCCGACGAGGCAGAGAAACTACTTAGAGAAGCCTTGAGAGACTCCGATAAGTTGGTAAAAGCAGGCGCTGCCAGAAGTATCGGCGCGATGTTCAGCTACAAACCCGACGAGGCAGAAAAACTGCTTAGAGAAGCCTTGAGAGACCCCGATAAGCTGGTAAGAGAAAACGCTGCTACAAATATCGGGGCAATGTTCAGCTACAAACCCGACGAGGCAGAAAAACTGCTTAGAGAGGCTTTAGAATATCCTGATAGTTCGGTAGGAGGAGGCGCTGCCGCGAGTATCGGGGCGATGTTCAGCTACAAACCCGATGAGGCAGAGAAACTGCTTAGAAAGTGTTTGGAGAAAGGTTCTTATGATTGGTTACGAGCAGGCGCTGCCGCGAGTATCGGAGCGATGTTCAGCTACAAACCCGACGAGGCAGAAAAGTTACTTAGAAAGGCCTTAGAAGTTCCTCTTGAGTGGGTACAAGCAGGCGCTGCCGCGAGTATCGGGGCAATGTTCAGCTACAAACCCGACGAGGCAGAAGAATTACTTAGAAACGCCTTAAAAATTCCCCATGCATGGGTGCAAAAGGAAGCTGTCACGAGTATCAGCGCTATGTTTGGTTATAAACCCGACGAGGCAGAAAAACTGCTTACAAATGCCTTAAAAGACCCCGATTGGCGGATACGAGCAGGCGCTGCCAGAAGTATCGGAGCGATGTTCAGCTACAAACCCGACGAGGCAGAGAAACTACTTAGAGAAGCCTTGTGCGATCCATATGTTATTGTGCAAGGTGGCGCTACCGTAAGTATGGGGGCTATATTGTTCAATTTTGCTGATAAGATACGTGAATCAATCGAAGAGTTGAAGAGAAAGCACCCTTTCTTAAAATACGTCTCCGCCGGACAAATCATGGCATTTGTAGTTGCCGAAAACATTTCCTCCAGGCAATTAAGCTCCGAGGATATAAAAAGATATAATAGCTTTGCTAGCCCCATTCCCAAGGCTGCCATGAATGATAAGCAGAAAGAATGGCACATGACAGCTTTAACAATTCTTTCGTACTTATGCATGGAGCTACCTCACTGGGATGCAAATATATTGTCCAACAGACGAAAACTCATCGTAACCCTTTCAGGCATAACTGATATTATTGCAAAAGATTATACGGCGTTAAAAGACCGAATAAGCAGCTTGAAGATGCGAGATAGGGGCCTTTTCGACATAATGGTAGATTTAATAAGCACCTTTTTCAGGAAGGAGGAACTCACAAGCGAGATGGCCAGCCTTTTAGCCAAGGATGACATAAAGAATAACCTTGAGAGGAGTAAAGAGCTTGTTGTCTTTTTCCTGAATATTCTTGCCCAAAAGATAGACAAACCATTGAGCGGCACTATCTTAAACACATTCGACCCCGACATCAGAAAGAACGCGGACAGGTTCTTTAGGTACATATCGTTACTGAACGCCTTCCCCGAAGAGTATATGAGCGAATATAAGCCGGTCGTTAAAGACAATAAGCTTGACCTGGCGCAGGAAAGAAACGTCATGATATCCATATTAAACGATAAGCTAAAGGCGCTTTTAAATATGACCGAAAAAGAATGCGATATCATAAAAGCCAGCATGGACAGATTCCAGAGCCAGTGGCATGACAATAAATTCTTTGAAAGAGTGTTGATTCAGGCTGCTTTCTTTACTCCTTCCGGCCGAAATATACTGAAAGAGTTCGTTGTGGGCATTGCCGGCAATCCCGACAGACTGGCATTAGATGATGAAGTTCACTATAAAATCATGCGACAAGCAGGCTTTACCGAGGAATTCATAACAAAGTGGAAAAAAGACACAAGCTACTACATAAAAGAGCCGTTGGCTAAAGATATTAAGATATCCTACAAGAGTCACCTCGGGCAAATCATGTCGCATCTGGGCATGGCTGAAGATGACCTTACGGCGTTGCCAGAGAAGCATGACAACATAGAAGGTTTAGAAGAAGCCGTTAAGGCATTGAGCAATATAATAGCTTTCTTAAGGGAAGATAAGCTGCCTAATCAAAACGATATCTACACTGCCATCGGATTCGTATCATCCAAAGAGGCAAAGGGCATATTTAACAAGGAACTCATAACCGATCTGCGCAATCTTATGCCGGCGAGGGTGGACAGCGAAGAGTTGAAGGCAGCGCCCAGCATAAGAATAACGTCCGATCCTAATATATTTATGAGGGCAGGGTTAGAGCCGTATCCGACCTGCCAGAGATGCATCCAAAGGACGCCACAGAATAAAGACGGCCAGCTTATAAACCGTATCCGAAACGGTCAATTCAAACTGGCACAATATCTTATCGGAAATACCGTCATAGCAAGGGCACACCTTGAAGTGACTTTAGACGAACGAAAGGATTCGGTTTTACTGGTAGAGAAGATTTATCAGCACTTAAGCATTCCTTACGATAGTGGCCGGTTCGAAAGCGAAATCATGAAGTACGCCTCTAATATCGGGATAAAGAAGATATACTGGTCGAATGAGCCGGAGGATATAAAGACTACAAGAGAGGATAACCCTGCGCCTCTCAAAGTCGAAGGAGCTATACATAGAGACACAATCAAGTTTACTTATAAATCTATTGTCGGCGTACCTCCTGCTGCTGCGCGAGCGCCATCTGCGGGCTCGTGGTTTAATACCCCCGGCTGGATACGGAACGCGTGGTGGAGAGAAACAGGCATTTCGTTTGCGATAGGAGCATTAGTGTGGTGCGTATTAGCGCTTCTTGGAGCGCAGGATATAGCGCCATATGCAGGCATGTTGGTTACGCCAGCCAGCTTATTCTTCGGATTACATTTAAATAGGAATCTATTATTCAAAGTCCACGTTAATAAATCCACCGTCTTTAAGCTTACAGGGGCAAAACTTATTATAGGCGGTATTGCCACAGGTCTTAGCTTTTTCTCTATACCGCTTGCCTTGGGAAGCATGCTTATCTTATCGATTCCGCTTGCTATATTCCATTATGAGATGACACCTCAGGGACGCGGAATATTCTCCCGCATAAAGGAAAGAATGGAAGATATACGGCACGTAATCTGGTTTACATGTCTCAAATATCTTACCATAACTCTCATAAGCGGTATGGTAATAATGCTTTTTGTTGGCAATTATATTGGTAAACAGCTTACATATAGCGGTGCGGCGGCTGCCTACCAGATGTTTAAGGAAGACAAGAAAGTGTTAGATAGATTAGAAGCAGAATTAGAAACGGAAACGGCTAAAGGCCCTTATGCGGCACACTCAGAAAAGACAATCGAGCTCAAAGAAGAGATATCTTCCTTGAAAACAAGGATGCTTAAAGACTTTGAGGCCTTGGAAGCGAAGCATAAGCGAATTGAAAAGCTTACCTTTTTAACGGCACTTGGCACGCTTTGCCTATTCATGTTTTTCTTTTTAAAAAAGGCGCTGCATAAAGTTAATGATAAAGACATTGTTATTTTAAAAGACCTCGTAGATGCCGAGAAAAGAGTAATAGGCCATGATAGCAAAAAACGCTACAACGTTTATTATATACACGATGCTCAAGCGATAATCATGGAGGGGAATTTCCCGAAATATTATTATAGAGGCCCGGTCTTATCCGCCCATGGCGGGACATTCTTCGGCAACGTATACACCGCCAAAAATATTCGCCTCCAGAAGTATATAGATTACCTCAAAAAAAGATTTAAGATCCATAAGATACTTTGCCATATGTGCAATCCGGGGAAAGCCAGATTGAAAAAGAGCAATTTCAAAGATATGAACGTCATATACATGCGGGGTTTTGCTACTGGCGATACGGATTTTGTTAAGAGTGTCACCGTGCGTAAAAACGGTAAAGAAAAAGTAATGCTTATAGAAGACGAAATCACGTGTTTTATCGCGGAACCCGGGTTTTTCGGAGGAAAATGGTCAACCTTGAGCCGCAAAGAGACGGAAGCGTCACCGGGTTATGAGATAGTCGGCATAAAATATTGTACGTCAAAAGAAATCGCCGAGATAGAGCGCCGACGAAAAAAGCAGCAGGCGGAGAATGAACAATCAAAAGGTAGCGAGGGTAGCGGCGCGTGGTTTGCGCATGAATGGTATAAGCGCAACATCGCGTGGTGGTTTGAAACGATAGTTTCTTTTGTGTCAGGCAATATATTGGCTCGCTACGTATTTATGAGCGCGCTTTCACTTACTCATATGGAGAGCCTGTGGTTAGCCGCATTTTTAGTTGTCGGTTTATTCTGGGGCTTGCACATACCGCGTGCCATAATCGAATATTGTAAAGGCGAAGAAAAAGGCGTTAGGGCTTTCATGGTTAATACAATTCTTTTTAAAAGAGATGTTATTGGTTTAACTGTTGCTACAGCGCTGGCATCTCTGTTTATACCTGCCTTCGGGCCTACGTATCCCCTAACATGGATAGCGATGGTGATGGTGGGAATCGCGCACAATCTTATTAATAAAAAGCGACGTTTTCAATTTACAATAAGTGAACTTATGGCTTTCACGGGTGTTTTTGCTCTTGTTCTCGGCAGTTTTATATACTTTGCAGGCGGGAGAGATGCAGTTAACTACTATTTAGGGTTAAAAACCAATGGTGGAAAAAGCGGTACCGCGGTAACTACACCGCCGTCCAAGGATACGAAAGCTTATTGGGGCGGAGAGATTCCCGCGGATGCCAGCGCTTTTCTCGGTTATATCGCCCCAACCCCGCATGCGCCGGCCGGTAAACGCGAAGTTATTGTGAAAAACGGCGTTTTGTATTATAGAGAAACCGATACGAAGCCAATGGTAGAATCGCAATTTGAATTTGATTTCAGAACGGGCACTATTAAATGGTACGGCACGGATTGGTTTAGGACCATACCCTTTGCCGACCAATTAACGGGATTTATGAATGAATATTTTGACAAGATGGAAGGAATGTCCGTTTCATATACAGGAACGCCTTCACAAGCCGAGAAGGGTAAAAAAGCAGAATGCAGACTGAATCTCGCATCAAAATCAAAAAAAGGCTGGGAAGAAAAAGATTTGATGTTGAGAACGCCTGATGAGGATTTTGCCAGATATTCCAAAATGCTCAAAAGATTACTGGATGGACTTCATTATTTTATTAAGCACCTGAATATAACGGAGCAAATGACGGGGAATTCGTCAAAGAGAAAAGGCCTTGCCGAAGAAAAGAATAAATTATGGGATGTTTTCCTGTATCTTAAAAAAATACACGATGAATTAACCCCGGAAAAACCATATAAATACGAGCCCATTATTCCGGGAACCGATAAAAGAAGTTCTTTCTTAGAACCGCGCGGTCGCGGCGCCGAAGGGGTACCGGCCGGAATGTTAGGCCTTTCAGTTTTTCTTGCTCTTTCCGGCTCAGGGCTTACGCGTGCCGAGATAGGGCGGCGTATACGCAATTTGCGAAGAAGGGACAAGCGCTATAGCTATAATGGAATAGAAAATCCTCAAGAGTATCCGGGTTTGATATTGGCAGGCGCACAAAGAGTAAAGGAAAGGATAAGAGACTTCAAGAAAACACTGGGCATGCCCAATCCGGAAGGGCATCCCTTCATAATCGAAAACACGATAGAATGGCCGTTCACCGAATTAGAAAAACGAGCCAAGAGCCTAAAATCCATCAAGGGTTTAAAAATTAGCTACAAACAAGGCCGCGGCGTTGCGAAAGCCATGCCGGATATATTATTGGTTAGAACACAAACCATAATGGATAATCTTTCAATTCTGGGAGCTAATGGCATAGATCATGTTAAATATAGCAATTTGCTTTCTACCTCAACAAATAAGCTTAGATTAAACATTCTTTTCTTGGAGAGCATAGGATTTGATTTTGTCACATATCCCCACACCCTAGGGATATCCACTAAAACTCTACAGCTTAACTATATGGTTATGAAGTACTTGGGGATTAACGTGACATCCCCACGGCTTTGCCGTATGTCAGAAAAGCTAATCACGCAAATACGCTCAGGGGAAACTCCTTCTTCGCGCTCCTTAGTCCAGACAAATAAATATCTTGATATGGTTGAAAGAGGCGAAACCGCCCCTAAATTTATCGTTAGCTTCAAGAAAGAGGGAGGGCGGGAAGTCGCCGTATCCAGAAAAGACACTATACGCGCTTTAAAAAAACTCGGCATAAAAAACCCCGAATTATACCCCAGTTTAATCACTCTTGGCGCCGCGGTTGTAAAACAGCGCATAGATATCCTGACGGAGAAGGACACCAGATATAATTTCAATGGGATAAAAAATCCTTTGGCGTCAGTAAACATATTGACACATAATCCCATTGAGATTAAAAAACATTGCCAGACTCTTAAAACCCCGAATGCGAATTACAATTTTGCCGGCATAAACAACCCTGAATCCTATCCCCAGGTTCTGGGATACAAACCGAAGACGATAATGTTGAAATGCCAAAAACTTAAAAAGGCCGATGCCTCGTATAGTTTTAACGGCATCAGCCACCCTGAAAATTACCCATTTATTTTAATTTATGAACCAGAAACAATAAAAAGCAAAACAAGAAACATAAAAATGCGTTTACGCATCAAGGATATAGAAAGATACCCGATTCTTTTGCCGGAGGGAATAGATAATCTGGTAGATACAGCGCGAAAATTAGATAAAATACGCGGATTACGCGTCAGTTACAGAAAAAAGAAGGGCATAGAGAAAGTAAAGCCCGCGATATTGTTAGTAAAACCAGGGACTGTAAAAGATAACCTTGCGCTTTTGAACCGGCACGGCATAGATCATGTAGAGAATTATCGCCTTCTTAGTAGCGCGACCGATAAATTGAGGAGAAACATCGGCGTTTGCCAGAAAATCGGTTTTGATTTTGTCCGCTACCCAAACATACTCCAGTTAGCAACAGATACCTTGCTTACTAATTATACAATTCTTCATTATTTAGGTGGCGCTATAGTGAGGGATTACTTAAGCAGGTCTACGAAGGAATTAATAAGGATAATAAAAAACGGCAGGGTGCGGCTCAACACTAAATTAGGGCCAGCGAAGATAGCAAGGTATTTGGACAGAGCAGAAAAAGGCAGGATACGTATAAGCCGCCAATTTACTACACCGCTGCAGGCCGCGGATGTTCTTACCACGCCCGGAACACGCGACAGGGCGATAAAACATTTTTCGCGATACAGGCGGTGGGAGAGATTGGATGCAAAGATGCAGGAACTTTTAATCGGTAACTACGCCGCAGAGGAAGAAGCAAAGGACATAATAAGCCACCCGATAAGGTTCCTATTGTCACATAAATTTAACCTAAAACTCTATTTAGCCGTCATGGCCATATGGTTTGGGATGGGACTCTCTATTTTTGTTATACCGCTTAGAGGAATGGACGCAGCCCGGAAATTCGCGTTAAGACTTAATTATTTGATACACAGGTACTATAACATAAAATCGATAGAATCTGTGTTTATGGAACCTTTGAATAAAAAACCAAAGATTTCGTGTGCAGATGAACTGTCTAATATCGAAGAAATGCTCCGCAAACAGATAATGTATGCCCTAAAATACGCCGACGATTACACCATGGCAGAACGTATGCTGGATGAAGCATATAGAAAGCTCGCCATGCTTTTGAAAAAATATCCTGATGCGGGAACAATCAAAGAATACGTAGCCTACATGATAGGCCGCCATCTAGGCGTTGCATCTTTTCTGAGGGGAGAAAAGAAGGATTACTCCAAAGCGGAGAAGCTGCTCGATAAAGCATACGATAGATTCGAAGCGCTATATGACCGATGTAGAGATAATGAGAGCTTCATGTTGCAAGCTACGCGCATAATAGCGGCCTATAATAGTTTATCTGCCACCCTGAGGAAAGAAGGAAAAGATTATACCGAGGCGGAAAGAATACTAGATAAAGTGTACGATAGATTCAACGGGTTATACGAGAAGTGCAAGGATGTGGAAAGCTTCATATTACAAGCTGCCTATGTTGTATCGGGGTATGGAGGCTTAGCCTACGCCTTAAAAAAAGAGGTAAAGGATTACCTTGAAACCGAAAGGATACTCGACAAGACATACGACGCATTTAATGCCCTATACGACAAGTCCAATCATGCGGAAGATTTTAAGCTACAGTCCACGTATATCGTGACAAGTTATTCTAACTTGGCAATGGAGGTCAAAGACTACAATGAAGCCGAAAGGTTACTCGATAAGGCATACGAAAGATTCAATGAGCTGTATGAGAAATGCAAAGATAACGAAAAATTTAAAGCCCAGGCCGGATATATATTGATAGGGTATAACAGGTTAGTTAGTGCTATTGTGGAAAACGTTAGAGATTACCCCGAAGCGGAAAGAATACTCGATAAGGCATACGAAAGATTGACCATGCTTTTGAAAAAACATCCGGATGTAAAAGAAATTATAGAAGCAGCCGCAGTTTTAATAGGTGGCTACGCTAACTTGTCCGCCGCCTTAAGAAAAAAAGCAAAGATTTACCCCGAAGCTGAAAGGATGCTCGACAAGGCATACGAGAGATTAACAGCGCTATACGAGCAATGCAAAGGTAATAAGCGTTTTGTATTAGAAGCCGCATATGTAATAGCGGGATACAATGGTCTGGCGGCTAACATTGCGAACGACCGCAAAGATTACTCCAAAGCAGAAAACCTGCTTGATAAATCATACGGAATAGTGAGCACATTTTTGGAAAGACATCCGGAAGAAAAAGAGTTTAAAGAAACGGCAAAGCATTTAATAAGCGGTCATATTTACTTAGCCAGTAGCTTAAGAAAAGAAGCCAAAGATTACCTTGCGTCCGAAAGAATACTGGATAAGGGATACGATAGATTCAATGCCCTATATGAGAACTGTAAGGATCTGGAAGGGTTCCTAAATCAAGCTACGTATCTCATACCAAGCTATAATAGCTTAGCCGCAGCCACTTGGAAAGTAGCGAAAAATTATTCTAAAGCGGAAAAATTGTTTGATAAAGTTCGCCAAAAGCTTAACACGCTATTAAAAAAAGATACAGCTTTAGGGGGCCTTAAATCACAAATTATGCCTATTTTGAGAAGCCATCAAGAGCTCTTTTCTTATTACAGAGGAGGCCCAAAATTACGCGGTCTTTTGGAAAAGTTTGAAGGAATTAACAGGGAAGAACCGGACAATATCATAAGCGCGCTTGTTTTAGCCTTTTTATATGTGGATAACGGTTTTCCCAAAGAAGCAAGAGCTCTTGCTCAAAGGATAATAGCAATTCCGGAGCTTTATTTTGAAATTTACCACATAGCAGATAGTATAATAAAAAAGGCAGAGAGTATAACTGTTGCGCACAGAAGAAATACTATTAAGCATGATTCACCGGAGGAAACAAAGCCAGCAGTTATGACGGAAACCCCAAAAATGCAAAAGGCAGAAAAGAAACCTCATGTCGAGAAGACTCATATCGTAGAGGGGCCGCATACGGGAGAACCGCCGCCTATTGCCGAAAAGAAGAAAAAAGGCGGTCTCGATGAAAGAGCGAGAAAACTTAAAGATGCCATTCAAAGAGGAAATATAGACGCGGTCAGGTTGGAATTATACGGTCAAGGAGGACAAGGCGGATTTGAACGAAAAATACTAAAACGTACCCAGAATATAGGTGATTCACTGCCAGGCAATCTCAAAGACTTTGCAAATCTCATAGAACAGGCCAAAAGATTCTTAGCCAAAAGCGGCAAGTCGCGGTCTTGGGATTCTGGTATCCATTACGTTAACATAGTTCTCGGCTTATTAGGATTTTTGCCTATGCTGTTGGGCGAACATCCTGTTTTTGACGTTGGGGGAATACTGCACGCATCGCTTGTGACATTCTCGATATACTGCGTGTCATTTTTGGCCCACGAATACGGGCACTGGATTGCGAAACATAATCTGAATTGGCTTAACCACGCCTGGAAGCCGGGCGTTCTCGCGAAATTCGTAAAAGACAGAAATGCGTTCGAAATAACGGGTAAAGGAATAAGCGTACCCGAAGCCGAACCATGGCCCGGGATAAGAACGAGCGTATTTCTTAGCATTCTTTCTCTTGCTCTTATTCCATTTACATATCAGTATGGCATTGCAGCATTCATTGTAAATACGGTATTCGCGTTATCCCTAACTGACATAAGAGGTGTTATACGCGGCAAAGGAAACGCCTACAAAAGACGTATAGTTATAGGAGTTATGGGCCCTGACGAGGAATACGTGGAGAGCCTGCGCGAAAAAATAGGAGGCGTTAATTTTATCTATTTACCGTCGGAAAATACGGAGGAGAGGAATCTTAAAACGCTCCGGGCGTACGCCGAAAAAACGGGTGACTATAATCTGGGCATGATACATGTAGACGACAAAAAACTCCTGGAAGACGCGATATACTCTTATATTGACGAGAGAGAGCAAAAAGACAGAGTGGATTTCCGCACGGGATCCGAGACAAAAAAACTTATGGAATTTCTCGGACGGCCCGACAAAGCGCGCCTTGGCCCATCGGAAGTAAAATATCTAAAAGATAGGCTTTCGGCGATAGTCGCGCGGTTTAACGTGATTCGCTCAAAACGTCCGGCCGACCTTAGTCTCTATGAGCTTAAGTTTGACGAGATAGCCGTAAGAAACCAGATAGACGTAAGGCGCGTAAAGCCGCTTGGAGAAGCGTTGAAAGAAACCGGTGGCAGGAAGCTTGCCTCAATAAGAGTGCATAATCCCGGAGAACTTTCCATGGCTGTAAGGAACCACAAGAAAAAAGTAAAAGAATGCGGGAAATACGCGGCTTATTACCCTGCCTTGCACATAAGGGTAGCTAAGGAGTTTCAGGATAAACTGGAGAAAAAGTACGGCGGCCATTTTGACGCTGCGGCAAAACAGGAAGTGTTGGAACTTTTGGACATAAGGAATGACACAGAAAAATATAACGTTAAAATAAGCTGGGACAATGAAAGCTGGAATGACAGCGATAAGCTGGATGAGATATACGATGAGGTCGTGCGCCTATACGGAAAAGATATGAAACCCGCAGACCTGGGTATAGGTGACTCAAGAAACCTCGGGCTAAACAAAGATAAAGAGACGAAAGTAGAAGGCATGCTTGTCGTAAACATGAAAGAAGGCGAAGGGCTTATAACGCAGCAGTATCAGATTATAGTGGAAATTATGGCTAACGATAACAAGAGGCCGGCCTTGCCTAAAGAGGTGACGCTCGAAGGCGGCCTCAATAAAATAACCGGCGTGATTCAATTCACACTTAAGGTAATAGAGCCTGCGAACATCGAGGAATTACGCGAGGAAATGATAAGGTACGAGAAGATAGTTATGTCGGCGTAAACACGGATTCTCACGGATTAAAAGGCACGGATTTTCACGGATTCTTTATACACGGATTAAAGAACGGATTTATACGCGGACAGGGAAACGGGTTATAGCACAGCCCGGATAAGATTTAGCGCAGAGATAGATGTTTGCAGTTTTATTTCCTCGCGGTTTCCAGAAAATCGGTACTTTTTTACCATCTTAAGTTTATAACCGATCGCAGCGATATATACAAGGCCGACAGGTTTT
Organism: Candidatus Omnitrophota bacterium; assembly: GCA_016927795.1. Taxonomy (GTDB): domain Bacteria; phylum Omnitrophota; class Gorgyraeia; order JABMRN01; family RBG-13-46-9; genus JAFGLX01. The sequence goes on along the minus strand of JAFGLX010000187.1, from coordinate 1,959 downwards.
TTCGTAGTGCCGCCCGTAGGGCCTGCGATTCCTGTAGTGGCAAGCGAGATATCCGCCCCCGAAACTTTTTTAATACCTTCCGCCATAGAAAGCGCTACCTCTTTTGAAACCGCGCCGTATTTTTCTATTTTTTCCTCCGGGACTCCAAGAAGCTCGACTTTCGCCGTGTTTGAATAGGCAATTATACCCATTTTGAAATATTTTGAACTGCCACTTACATTGGTAAACATGTTTGATATAAGACCGCCCGTGCACGACTCGGCCACGGCGCATATCAGTTTTTTCTTAGTAAGCATTTCACCAACGACCGATTCCAACGTTTCGTTATCCGCCCCGTAGACGTAATTGCCTAAACGTTTTCTTATGATGGCCTCTACTTTTTTTATTTCCCGGTCAGCCGTTTTCTCATTTTTGGCCTTGGATGTAATTTTAAGATGAGCCTCACCTAAATGCGCATAGATGCCGAGAGTGGTATAAGGGCCCATTGAAAGAAGGTCTTTTACGGCGTTATTTACGTCAACTTCGGCAAAACCGCTTATTTTTATGGTTCTGGTTTTTATTATCCAATTACCGGCAAAGCCTTTTTTTCTTAAATAAGGGATTATGCTTTTCTCAAAAAGCGGCACCAGCTCTCGCGGCGGTCCGGGAAGAGAGACTATTATTTTTTTACCGTGCGGTATAAGTATGGCGGGAGCGGTACCTACTTTATTCTCAAACCATAACGCCCCGCGCGGCACATAGGCCTGGCGCAATGCGTCTTTGGGTATTTTTCTGATATTACTTTTTTTAAAATAAAGTTTTATATATTTAGCTATCTTCTTCTCAAAAACCATAGCCCTTGACATAGCGCTTCCTATCGTGCGCAAAGTAATGTCGTCTACCGTGGGGCCCAAGCCGCCCGTTGTTATTATTATGCCGGAACGGGTTAGGGCTTCGTTTAGGGCATCGGCGAGCCTTATAGGATTGTCGCCAACGGTTATGTGGTGGTATACGTCTATGCCGAGAGAAGCTAGTCTCTTTGAGAGGAAAGACGCATTAGTGTTTACAATGTGTCCCAAGAGAAGCTCTGTTCCAACTGAAATGATTTCCGCTCTCATAGAAAGCATTATAATCCCTTCCCCGAATAATTCAATAATAATATATGGAACCCGTTCCACCTACGAGGTGGACCTGCATGTCCACCTCGTAGGTGGAACGAATGAGGTGGAATGGATGAGTTCAAAAAAAATGAAAAATAATGCAGCAAAACGGCCTAGTTATGTGTCTTATATATGAAGGGGAGGTGAAGAGAATGGTTTATCATGTTTTTAATAAAAGCATAGAGGAATTTAAGATATTTAATAACTATTATGAGTATTTACGCATGGTTTCAGCGATTTTTTATTACCAGAGAGAAAAACCATCTATGAGATTCTGTAGATTCATCAGCTTAAGTGGAAAACAGCATACGAACGCAATGCTATCTCTTTCCGAAAAAAAGAAAGTTGTAGAAGTAGTAGCTTATTGTATCATGCCTACCCATCCCCATTTTATACTGGAGGAACTGAAGAAAAATGGCATAGCCATGTTCTTAAAGGACCTTCTCAACAGCTATACCAGATATTTTAACATCAAATACCAAAGAAAAGGACCTTTATGGGAATCGAGATCCAAAAAAATCAAAATAAAAAGCGACGAACAACTACTTCATGTAACGCGTTATGTACATTTAAATCCTGTTACGGCTTACCTTGTGGATAAGCCCGAAGACTGGCCATATTCCTCCTACCGGGAGTATACGCAGAAGGGGTCATTAGGTGAAAAACGCTGCAGATACACGCATCTTCTTAATATAGAGCAGGAAGAATATAAAAAGTTTGTAGAAGACGGCATAGTTTACCAAAGGCAGCATAAAGAACTGACTAAAATAAAAGGCATAATATTTGAGTAAGCTATTCCACCTACGAGGTGGACCTGCAT
>JAFGLX010000186.1 GCA_016927795.1 Candidatus Omnitrophota bacterium | reverse complement strand
GGGACTTGTCAGATTTGATATGGAACGAGGCGCAAACATCTATAGATGTAAGAAGCAAGCTCATGGTGCAGTTAAGAGAAGACATAGTAGACGAAGTTATCAGGGTTTATTTCGAAAGAAGGCGTACGCAGTTAGAGTTGGCCATGAACCCGCCTAAAGACCCACAGGCTAAATTTGAAAAAAACCTGCGCATAGAAGAACTTACCGCAAGGCTGGATGGCTTGACAGGCGGATTTTTTTCTAAGACTATTAGAAAAAAGAATGAGGGAAATCTTCCCAACTTGTAGGAACATCCGGCCCGTTAGAATATGCGTAGTGCAACAGCGCCATTATATAGACATGGTTGTAACGCCGGAACAGCAACCCTTCATAAAGCCGCATGCATACATTTTAAGCCCTTACGCTATATACCTTTCCATGTTAAGAGTGTCCACTTTATGTTTTGTTTTTAATGCTTGACAAATAAGGACGGATTGGTAGAATAATAATACAATTATGGTATTGAAAGGAAAAATCTCCATTATAACGGGCGGGGCGAGGGGTATAGGCCTATCTATAGCGCGGACCTTTGCCGAACAAGGTTCCGATGTAGCCATATGTGATGTAAATCCGGACGTACTGGAAACATCGAAGAAAGAGCTGGAAACTACAGGCAGGAATGTTCTTGCCGAAAAGGTTGACGTAACCAGCATGGAAGATATACAACATTTTATCCAGAAAGTCCTTGACAAATTTGGCAAAATCGATATACTTATCAACAACGCTGGCATTACCCGCGATGGTCTACTTGTACGTATGGCCGACGCTGATTGGGATGCGGTGTTGAACGTAAACCTAAAAGGCACGTTCAATTTTACAAAAGCAGTATCTAAGCCTATGATGAAACAACGTAGCGGGAAAATTGTAAACGTTGCCTCTATAATAGGGATAGTGGGGAACGCCGGCCAGGCAAATTACGCAGCAAGTAAAGGGGGCGTTATAGCCTTTACCAAAAGCGCGGCCAAAGAACTGGCTTCACGCAACATAAACGTAAATGCCGTGGCTCCGGGGTTCATAGATACGCAAATGACCGTTAGTTTGCCGGAAAATTTGAAAAACGACATAATAAAACAGATACCACTAGGCCGATGGGGCAGTGTAAGTGATGTTGCGAAGGTAGCGTTGTTTTTGGTAAGCGATGCAGCCGCCTATATAACCGGACAGGTGATTCAGGTTGACGGCGGAATGGTCACTTAAAAAGGAGGAGGTAAATGTCAAGTATCGGAGAAAAAATAAAAGGAGTTATTGCCGAACAGCTTGGCGTAAAGCCAGAAGAGGTCACGGATCAGGCTAAGTTTGTAGATGATTTAGGGGCAGATTCACTTGATACCGTGGAACTGGTTATGGCCTTGGAAGAAGAGTACGGAATAGAGATTCCGGACGAAGACGCGGAAAAGCTTACCACGGTTGGTGAGGCAATAAAATACATAGAAGACAAGCTCGCCTCAAAATAACCCTAATTAAAGAGCTCTCTCTAATTAGGCCCAGTAAATATCGAAATACTGCTATTATTTTTTCATTTGCCACCGATGTAATCGGTGGCTTTCTCTAACGGGGTAAATTAAATGCACCAAAAAAGGGTTGTAATAACCGGCTTAGGCCTGGTTACGCCGGTAGGTAACACGGTAGAGGATTTTTGGAACTCGTTACTTGAAGGCCGGAGTGGTGTAAGAAAAATCAGATGTTTTGATCCCACCAACTTCTCTTCGCAGATAGCCGCCGAGATAACCGATTTTGATCCTTCAAAATATTTAAACTCCAAAGAAACGCGGAAAACAGACCGTTTTGTACATTTCGCGATAGCCGCAAGCAGTGAGGCTATTAAAAACAGCAAGCTGGACATTTCTCTTGAGGACAGAGACAAGATAGGCGTTATCATAGGTTCGGGCATAGGCGGACTTCACACCGTCGAAAATGAGCATACCAAATTTATTGAGAGAGGTCCGGAAAAAGGCCCGGCTAAAATTTCACCTTTTCTTATCCCCATGCTTATAGTAAACATGGCTTCCGGGCAGGTTTCCATATATTTTGGAATAAAAGGGCCGAATACATCCGTGGTTACGGCGTGCGCTTCAGGTAATCATGCTATAGGCGACGCTTTCAGGATAATTCAAAGGGGCGAGGCAGACATAATGATTGCGGGTGGATCAGAGTCCGCTATCACGAAAATGGGCTTCGGCGGGTTTTGTTCCTTGAGAGCCCTGTCTTTAAGGAACGATGAACCGGAGCGCGCCTCGCGGCCGTTTGACAGAGACAGAGATGGTTTTGTCATGGGAGAGGGGGCGGGTATTGTTGTTTTAGAGGAACTGGAACACGCGCTTAAAAGGAAAGCGAATATATATTGCGAAATAATAGGATACGGAATGAGCGGAGACGCTTATCATATAACTGCGCCTGACCCGCAGGGCGAAGGAGCGGCAAGATGTATGCAGATATGCATTAAAGACGCCGGTCTTAGCGCAAAAGATGTAGACTACATAAATGCACACGGTACGTCAACGGTTTACAACGACAAAATAGAGACTCTCGCGATAAAAAAAGTTTTTGGCGAACATGCCAAAAAAGTCGCCATAAGCTCCACAAAATCCGTGACAGCGCATCTTTTGGGAGCTGCAGGTGGCATTGAGACCATCGCCTGCGCCATGGCTATAAAACACAATATAGCGCCACCTACGATTAACCTCGATAATCCCGATCCTGAGTGCGACCTGGATTACGTGCCGAACAAACCACGCAACATGAAAATAGATGTAACCCTGTCCAATTCCCTCGGTTTCGGCGGCCACAACGCCACACTCGCTTTCAAAAAATATTCATAAGCATACCACTGTCCTACCACGCGCCGTTTCGGCAGGGAAGCCCAGGCTTTTAGGTCGTGAAGGGTGGTTCCACAAAAATGAAAAATCAAGAACTAACAAAAATTTTTGACTATATAGCCGATATACTGGAAATAAAAGGGGATAACCTTTTTCGTATAAGGGCTTACAGAAGAGCCGCCCGCAATATAGAAAACCTTGGCGAGGAGATAGAAAAAATTATTAAAGACGGAGCCGTGGACGATATCCCGGGCATAGGCGAGGATTTGGCGGAAAAAATAAAGGAATATGTTTCCACAGGCAAAATGTGGTTTTATGAAAAGTTAAAAAAGAGCATCCCTAAGCTGGCGCTGGATCTTATGGCCGTTCCCGGAGTGGGTCCCAAAACTGCAAAAATTCTATGCGACAGGCTAAAAGCAAAAAGCATAAAAGAACTGGAAAAATACTTGTCACAAGGCAGACTAAAAAACATTCCCGGCCTGCGGGAAAAGAAAATCGCTAACATACTCAAGGGTATAAAGTTTATCCGAAAATCGGAACATAAGATTCCTCTAGGGGAGGCTTTTAGGATTTCTGAAGAGATAATCTCCCGACTAAAAAAACTCGGCGAAATAGAAAAAATAACCGCAGCCGGAAGCTTGCGAAGAATGAAAGAGACTATAAGGGACATAGACATACTCATAGCGTCTCTGAAACCGCAAAAGGTTATTGAGAATTTTACCGCGCTACCCGAGATAAAACAGGTTGCCTCCCGGGGTAAGACGAAATCTACCGTGATCACAAAAGATGATGTCCAGATAGACATGAGGGTTGTCCGGCCACAGAGTTTCGGCTCGGCTTTGTGTTACTTTACAGGCTCAAAAAACCACAATATACGACTGAGAAAAATGGCGGTGGCTAAAGGCCTCAAAATGAACGAGTATGGAATTTTTGAAATAAGAACGAATAAAAAAATAGCCGGCAAGAACGAAGAAAGCGTGTATAGCGCGCTAGGCCTAGCGTACATACCGCCTGAAATGAGAGAGGACAAAGGTGAGATAGAACTTGCTAGAGGACATAATATACCACGCCTTCTTGAGCTCGAAGACATAAAAGGCGATCTTCACGTACATTCAGATAGTAGTGACGGAATGCTTAAGTTCGAAGATATCGCGTTGATATGCAGAGAGATAGGCTATGAATATGTAGTCATAACCGACCATTCTAAGTCACTCAGGATAGCAGGGGGGCTTAGCGAAAAAGAACTATTCACGAATATAAAAAAAGTAAGAAAAATAAACAAAAAAACAGGTATACGTCTTTTAATAGGTTCAGAGGTTGACATATTGGATAATGGGCGGCTGGACTACGGAAACAATGTTTTAAAAGAACTGGATTTTGCAATAGCGGCCATACATTCTGGGTTCAGAGAGTCCAAAGATAAGCTAACCTATCGCTTTCTTAAGGCCATCGAGTCTAAATTCGTAAACATGATAGCACACCCGACAGGGCGCCTTATGGGCGTAAGGGATGCTTATGAAATAGATTTGGATAAAATACTCAAGACCGCAAGAGACGCGAACGTAGCCGTTGAGATAAACGCTTTTCCCGCCAGGCTTGATTTGGATGATAACGCATCACACCGCGCCAAGGAGCTCGGGGTTACTATCGGAATATCCACCGATACGCATACGAGAAAGAATTTTGGCAATATGTTTTTCGGAGTAGGCGTGGCTCGAAGGGCGTGGTTAGAAAAAAAAGATGTCCTGAACACGCTTAGCCTGGCGGATTTTCTAAAAAAAATCAGAAAGTAAACTTAAAGTAGGCCTCTAGAATTTAGAAATGGAGCACCATGGCTTTACCCCGTTCCGAATGGCTGAAACAAACTTACGTGACTCGATCCACTTGTAAAGGGATTTACGGCCAGTGTCTTTTGCGCGAAGGCGGATAAAAAAATCCAGATATCGGATAAGATAAGATTTTTCTATGTTATAATATATAGTTATGGAACGGTTTAGAAAGACGGAAAACGGCATTTCCAAGTCGATCGGCAAGGCGATAGCGGAGAATTCACTTATCGAGAATAACGATAAAGTGCTTGTAGGTGTTTCCGGTGGCAAAGACAGCCTCACCCTGTTAAAAATTCTTTCCATGCGCAGAAAGTGGGTTCCGATAAGATACGACATTACGGCTTGTCACGTTCTTTCTAACAAAGCGTGCCTCAGATGCGGCGGCATAGATAAGCTTAAAAAGTTTTTCGAAGAGCTTGGATGCGATTATATTTTTGAAAAAAGCGATATCATAAATGAAACCGGTGATTTTTCCTGTTTTTGGTGCGCCTGGAACAGGCGTAAGGTCCTGTTTAACGTGGCCAGTAACATGGGTATTAGCAAGGTTGCGCTTGGGCATAATATGGATGACCTGGCCGAAACCATACTTATGAACCTCTTTTTTCACGGGGAAATATCCGGCCTTAACCCTAAGCAGGTTTTATTTGACGGCAAGATAGTGATTATACGCCCGATGATATATCTTGAGGAAAAGTTAATATCCCGCTACGCGAAAGAGGCACGGTTTCCGGTTGGCATTTGCAAGTGCCCCAACGCCGAAAAATCAAAAAGGCGTTACATAAAAGATTTAATAAATGACCTTAGTAAAAAATTTAAATACGTCAAAAAGAATATCATGAACGCTCCTCACAGGATAAAGGAGGAGTATCTGGGGGTGGGCTATGACTAAGAATGCGCTTATAAGAATATGGCAGGAGGTCGACATAAAAACGGTAGAACCACACCTTTTAATAGCCGGTCATACTACCGCCGATTGTGGAAACTGTAAGGAAATAGGCATATCTTTGGACGCCGTGACCTGCCCTAAGTGCGGAACGGCATTTAAGTACATAAGTAGCCGTATTTTCGATTCGTCAAAAGAGGCGAAAAGATTTAAGGTTAGAAGGCCGGATTTGACAATAATAGATTTCAGGGATTTCAAGGAAATACAAGCCAGGATAAAGGCGCATGGTTTTTTAGGGGAATAATGATATGTTACCAGTAACGAACAATACAAATAGGCGACATAGGCGAGGTAGCATAGTGTTGTACGCCGTTTTGTATTGCCTTGTACTGTCAGGTTTGCAATATACTTTTACGAACATAACCTTTGGCCAGGATGACATAATTCTTATATCGAAAGATAAGGAAAAAAGCATAGGCGACGCGATAGCAAAACAGGTGGAAAAGCAATACAAAGGGGTCGATGATCCCCTCCTCCAGAAACGCTTTGAGGAAATAGGCAAAAAGATTTCGGCTGTTTGCGGCAGGCAGGACCTGGTATATCATTTTAAAGTGTTAAAAGCAAAGAAAGACGACGACGAATATTTTAACGCTTTTTCGCTACCCGGTGGGTATGTCTACATGTTTGAGCCTATGATGCAAGGGCTTAAAACAGACGACAAGATAGCAGCCGTCACGGCGCATGAAATAGCGCACATATGTGCCCGCCATGCTGTAAAGAGACTGCAGGACTCTCTTGGCGTGAACGCTCTTATGGTTTTGGCACTGGCTACAGCGCAGAAAGGAAGCACCGTTTTAGAAACAAACGAAGCGCTTACCCAGCTTATGATGGCGTATTCGAGGGAAGATGAGTTTGAGGCGGACAGACTATCGATAGGTTTTGTAAAAAAGGCCGGCTTTAATCCAAACGGTGTTTTACAAAGCCTTTACACGCTGCAGGCGCTTCGAAAAAAAGGACCTGACAGAAAATACACAAATTATAAGTCTCATCCTTATCTATCCGAACGCATAGCCTCGGCGCGAGTGGCGATCAAGGGATACGCGGATTTCGACAGTTATATAAACCTTCCTCAGAAAAAAGACGATTTTTAAGGACGGTTAAAAAGGCCACCAAGCTTTTTTAGATTCGGTCATTTTTACGTCAGTGAAACGCAATGTTTCAAACGTCATTCCGCCGAATATACCTTCAAAACTTACCTTTTTGCCCTTTAATACTTTCTCTGCGCTAGCCAGTGGTACGGTAAGCTCTATTTCGTATTCCTTGTCCCTGCAGGATCTGGTAACATATACGAGGGCTATATTATCCGGTCCGTAGCCCTTTAAGATATCTTTCACTTTTCCATAGCCGGACATGGTTTGGCCTTTGTATTGCTCAAGAACAGCCAGTTTTTGCAGTGAAGTGAGGCGTGGGTTTGTAATCTGTTTGAGTATATTATCCAGCGACATGTTAGCGGCAAAAAGCGTTGTTTGATACAGTAGGACAGACGCAATAAGAGCAAACACAGCAATATTCCTTGTTTTCATCGGTCACCTCCTTAAAAAAATCGAACGGCATTTACTATACCACATATGTGCGCAAAATTCAAACAAAACAACCCTTGACTTATAATAGGCATCATGGTAAAAAGATACAAGAATTGACAAAGGAAGGGGTGATTAAAATGGATAAGAAAAATATCGTTGTTTTGATTCTTAGTGTAGTTCTCGTAATAGCTGTTTTCGCGCTTATATCGGTATCAGCCAAGGTTAATAAAATTACGGCTGAAAAAGGCGAATTCATGAAAAAAATACGCGAAACCGAGAAACTGACGGCGGATTTAAATAAAAACATAAATGATTTAAAAGCAATGTTGGGTAAAGCAGAGACGGAAAAAGTAAAACTTACAAAAGAGACCGAAGATATGAGAAAGAGGCTGGAAGAAGCCGTCACACAGAAAAAATCAGACTCCTCTCAAATAAAGCCGTAACTACACTCTGAAAAGCCCAGCAAAAGGGCCATGAAGTATACAATTAAGCGATGCTCGACAGGCAGCGTAAAAAGCGTTGAATATAAGAACGCTCTAAATAGCGAGCAATATGAGGTGATCAGCAAGGCCGAGGGCCCGTCCCTTGTTCTTGCCGGCGCAGGTAGCGGTAAGACGAGGACTCTTATCTACAGAGTGGCGTATTTATTAGAAAAAGGCATCCCGCCGAACAATATACTGCTCGTTACCTTCACCAATAAAGCGGCAAAGAACATGCAGGAGAGGATAGAGTCTTTGCTAAAGATAAACCATGCGCGGCTCTGGAGCGGCACTTTCCACCACATAGGCAATAGATCCTTACGGCTTTACTCAAAATCATTAGGTTACAGGCGTGATTTTGGCATTCTTGACGAGGAAGATTCGGTAGACCTCTTCAAGGTGTGCATAAAAAACCTCAAACTAAAGATTCACCAGGAACGTTTCCCCCACCCTAAAGTTTTGCGTTCGATGATAAGCTTTTCGATAAACTCCAGCAAAAAACTTAGTTATGTACTCGAAAAGTACTACCCGCACTTTCTTCGCTATCACGATGTTATAAAAAAAATACGCGAAGAGTACGAGGTAAAAAAGAAGTTATCGAGCAACATGGATTACGATGACCTGCTTGTAAAATGGCTCTGGTTGTTAAAGAATGTTCCCGATGCGAAAGAACGTTTTTCAAAACAGTTCCGCTACATACTTGTCGACGAGTATCAGGACACAAACAGGTTGCAGTCGGAAATAATAAAAGAGCTTTCCGCTTTTCACGGTAATGTGCTTGTCGTGGGTGATGACGCGCAAGCCATATATTCGTTTAGAGGGGCAGACGTTTCTAACATACTTAGGTTTCCGGAGGAATATAACGACTCAAAAATATTCAAGTTGGAAATTAACTACCGCTCCTCTCCCGAAATACTGGCTCTTGCGAACGATTCGATAACTCACAATAAAAACCAGTTTCAAAAACAGCTCAAGGCGATTAATGAAAATTGCAACAAACCCGTCCTGTTAGACGTAAAAGATTTATATACACAGGCCGGTTTTGTAGCTCAGCGTGTTTTGGAATTGCGGGACGAGGGTGTGCATCTTAACGATATGGCCGTGCTTTTTAGAGCGCACTACCAGGCTGCCGAACTGGAGATGGAACTTACCAAAAGAAACATACCGTTTATAGTAAGAGGGGGTATAAGATTTTTCGAGCAAACCCATATCAAAGATGTGCTGGCGTACCTAAAAATATCCGTAAATCCTTTTGATGAAATATCTTGGATAAGAGCGCTTTCTATACATCGGGGTATAGGCACCGCTTATGCCGGACGCATTTTTGACGAATTTTCTAACGGGGGAGAACTAACCAAAGTAATAGATAGGCATTTTGGGGATTTTCTACCCGAAAGGGCGCGCGCGGGGCTAAAAAGTTTTAAAAAGATAATACGGTCTATTACTGAAAAAGATTTGGAGGAAAAACCGGATGAAGCTATAAAGAGAATTATTGACAATGGTTATGAAAACTATGTAATGGCACATTTTGATAACGCTAAAGACCGCATAGACGATCTTCATGAACTTGTAAACTTCGCTCACAGCTATAAAAGTATAAGAAAACTGCTCCATGACATTACACTGCGTGAGTCATTCAAAGGCGAGACTATAAACCGAGAAACGCAAAAGGACGAGGGGTATCTTGTGCTTTCTACT
>JAFGLX010000185.1 GCA_016927795.1 Candidatus Omnitrophota bacterium | reverse complement strand
GTTATATCCTCCGGAAGAAACGGAAACCAGGCCGGGGTGCACAAAGTCCAGTATCTAACCCGTAACAGGGCATTATGGACGGACATTTCCTCCTCGGGTTCCTCGCCTTCCGGGAACGGAACACCCTCTTCAATGTGCGGGGTATCTGGAACGGATGAATAACCCTGCTCGCCTTCCCTTTGCGCATGATGCCATGGTTTTTTGCTCTCTTGGTTTTTTGTAATATCTTTGCTTTTTATACCTAACGTTTTAAAAAGTGTACCGAAGGGAGTTGCCTCTGTCGGCTTCATGTATGGGACTTTGGTATCTTGGGATTCTTTCCGCTCTTCAGCCGTTTCCTCTGTATCTTTTTGAAACGCTTCCTCGGCAGGTCTTATTGTTCCGGTAATAAGCACAATGTTACTGAAAAGTTCATCCGCGCCAAAGGCGCCTCCTTGCCTGACCTCAAACTCTATCCCTTCCAATTTTTTGTTCAGGCCATCTTTTACTATACCGGTCTCCATTCTGCTCCTGCCGTATATCCCTTCCAGATCAAGACGTCGAGCTACTCCCTTAATATCGATACGGCCGCGGTAGGCGCCATTAAGCCTTTCTTCGCCGAACTTAATGCCGTCGGAATATACACATTTTAAAATGTTTTCCATGTTGCCGCCGCATTCAATGATGTGTTCACAAACGGCGTTTTTCACATCATCCGGCGCAAGTTGAAGATATGGGAGCAAGACCGGATTGATGCTAAACCTTACCTCGATACCGTAATAGACGAACCTATAAGACGGTATATGGCTTGTGTTGCCCGTTCTTTCGTCTACTATAGATTCCTCTTCTACGCGGATATTTTTATAACTCGGCGGTCGCCTCTGGCCTATTCTTACGAAATAATGGTAATTGATAAGGCGCGCAAGCTGCATGGCGAGTTTTCTCTCTTTTATTCTGTCGGGTGTATTTATATTGGGAAATTGGCTATGCAGTTCCTCATGGCGTTTCGATATACTCCCCTCTTTAAAAATCCAGTTAAGCCGCCTTCCGAATGTTTCGTTGTTATACCTTACGGAGTCCGGCATGCAGAAGGACCCTAAAAACCACAACTTAACCGCTTCCGCGACAATATCGCATTTCTTAGTCCTTTTATTCGGCTCCGCAAGCCATTTTAAGAGTTCCAGCGCGCAGCTTACAGTTCGGGTCCTGCCGTCCGGAAAAGTATAATCAAACCATATATCATTTATCTTTATGCTGTCCCATAAATCCCCGATTTTCGGGTGGAGTATTAACTTAATTTTATCCCCCTCTTTTTCTATTTGCGCTACCGGAAGCTCACCTTCTTCTTCATTTGCCCGGAAGTATCCGCATTCGATTATAACGTTCTCGGAACCCAGATATCCTTTAGTTAATATGATATTTTCGGGAATGCTACTTTTGATCTTCCGGTTTATGTAAATTCCCAATGCCGCAAGCAGATTATGATATTTAATGCCGCCGGAAAGGGCTTTGTTGTTTCTCCAGTAGCGCGGGGGGTTGTCCCAGTCAGCGCCTCTGAAGTTTGTGGCCCATTTCAGGTTTAGCGGCCTGCCTTTAAAGACGTGTCTTTCTTCTTCGGTTAGCTTCTCCAATGTTTCCAAAAGCCGGCCTGTCCCCGGGCCTATGTTGTGTGCTATCCTTAAGGCGGCGGCTTTACACATTTCGTTGCGCGTACCGGGATTGAGAGAGCCCGGTTGCGGACTTAACGCGTAGGTGATATTGTTTACTAAAAACAGTGCTGTAACTATTAAACTTGTTATTTTTCTCATTTTTTTAAATATTACATATACATTATTTGCATATACCCTGCTTGATATAATGGAAATAATTCTATCTTAAAATATATTTTTTGTTGTCACGTTATTGTAAACGTTAGGTAAATGAAATGTAACGGACCAAATCCACCTCGCAGGTGGCTCTGCAGAGCCACCTGCGAGGTGGCACAGCAGTGACACCGCGTAGGTGGATTTTGTTTGATAGATTTGATTTCGAAGCGGAGAAAATTACGGGTTAGTTTCGGATTTCGTGCTGAAGTTTAAAAGCGGTTACGACGTTACGGAGAAGTAACGTCACAGTAAGTGGTCCCACGCCGCCCGGCACAGGTGTTATAAAAGCGGCTTTTTCTTTTGCTTTCTCGAATTCAACGTCTCCTACAAGTTTATCGCCGACGCGGTTTATGCCTACATCTATTACTGTAGCACCGGTTCTTATCCATTCGCTTTTAATAAGTTCCGCTTTGCCTACCGCTACTATGAGTATCTCGGCTGTTTTTACATGATCCGGCAATACACCGCGCTCACCGGTAGCAATGTGACAAACGGTGGTGGTGGCAAATTTATTCAGGAGCAAGAGGCTTAAAGGTTTCCCTACAATCTCTGAATGGCCTATTACAACCGCTTCCTTTCCGTAAAGCTTTGTGCCCGTTGATTCTATTAGCTCCATAGCTGCCTGGGCGGTACAGGGTACAAGTTTTGCGTCACCCAGGAGGACGTGCCCCAGGTTCTCCGGATGCATGCCCTCTGCGTCTTTCAACGGAGAAATCGCGCTCATAACACGCCTATGGTCTATGCCTTTCGGCAGCGGAAGTTGGACGATTATTCCTGTTACATGCTTGTTTCCGTTCATGGTCTCGATTTCTTTTATAAGACCTTCTTCCGTCGCAGAGGCACCGAGAACTTTAAGCTCGTACTCTATGCCAAGAGCTTCGGCGTTTTTCTTTTGTGAATTTATGTATACGCTTGAAGCCGCGTTATCGCCTACTTGTATACTTACCAGCCTGGGGACCAAACCGGTCTTGTGTTTTAACGCCTCTATTTCCTTCTTTAAGGCTTCTTTAATTTTACCGGCGATTTCTTTTCCCTGTAATAACGTAGCATTCATTTTTAACTCCTATTATTTAGGGTGTAGTAAGGGGTAGGAAGAAATAGCAAGGGATAGCAGGGGTAAAAATAGTTATTAATCGACATTTTGTAACCCCTTACTAATCCCTACTACCCCTTCCTATCCCCTGCTATTCCTTACCCTTTAAAATTCAAACCTATAACTTTACCCTGCTTAACACTTCCTGTGTCGGGTCAATCTTATTCAGGGCGTAGAAATGTAACCCCGGTGCTCCCCCTTTAAGAAGATCATTACACTGTTCTACGGCGAAATCAACGCCTGCTTTATAGGTGGCTTCCTTATCGCCGGCAATCGGTTTAAATATATCGTGAACCTTCTTAGGGATAGTAGCGCCGCACGTACCGCAAAATTTCAGCAATACGTTGTAGTCTGTTATAGTTAAAATACCCGGCAGTATACGCACGTTTATACCTGCTTTTTTCGTACGTTCCAGATATTCAAAGTAATCTTTATTGTCAAAAAAAAGCTGCGTTATAACAAATTCTCCGCCTGAATCTACTTTAATCTTGAGATACTTTGTGTCGGTTTCCTTGTCGGGACAGTCAATATGCCCTTCGGGAAAACCCGCTACGCCTATACTGAAAAAATCTCCGAATGTTCTTATAAGCTCTATAAGCTGGTAACAATATTCCAAACCGTCCTCTGCCGGCGTCCAGAATTCCTCGCCCTCGGGCGCGTCCCCTCGAAGCGCCAGGATATTGCGTATATTTTTTTCTTTCATTTTCTGTAATATATTTTTTAATTCCTCCTGGCTGTGCCCGACACAGGTAAAGTGATGCATCACAGGCACGTCAAACTTCTTCTGGAGTTCATCTACAATCTCCATTGTCGCCTCTCTTGTCGATCCTCCGGCCCCGTAAGTAACCGAAAACCAGTCCGCGTCGAGTTCCTTAAAAGTTTCCGCAACCGCCGGCAGTTTCGCTCTTCCTTTTTCGGTCTTGGGAGGAAAGAATTCGAAAGAACAGGTTCTCTCTTTTTCTTTCAAAATATCCGATATTTTCCGTATCACTGCATTTCTCCTTCCATTGATTCAAGTATTTTTTTTGTTTCAGCTACAAATTTCTCGTCTTTAATGCTCTTGAGGTTTGTTTCAACGTTCAATAGCGCTGCCTGATACGCGCATTTCAGCATACAGCGGGCGCAACCTACATCTGATATCAAATTTTTGTTTCCTTTTTCGGCTACTGGAGCGCAAAACACAATGGCTTCATGGGATTTTTTGCAAACCTCAAGCGGTACGGCCATTGCTTCTTTCAACGCAAGCTGGATTTTCCGCGCGCATTCTTCGTTCTTAGGCATTTTAAAGGCCTCAGAAAGTTTGCTGTAAACTACGGCATCATCCGAACACAATCTTTGAAAAGCGCTTTCTATTTCCTCCAGGCGTTTCAGGTAATTCTTCATCTCGGTTTCAACATCCTTATACTTTTCCTTGCCGATGGTGAAATTCACTACCTTTGTCAAACATGCTACTCCTATCGCGCCGACTAAGGCAGCCGCGCTCCCCCCTCCGGGCGCAGGCTCCTTCGATGCTAATTTTTCCAAGTAGTTATTTATCGTTTTTTCACTATATGTTTTTGTCATTTAGGATTTGTCATTTAAAACAAGCCTACCGTATTTCCTTTCCCGTCAATGTCCACTTTCTCACCGGCAGGGTGTGTCGGGAGCCCCGGCATAGTACGCATAGTTCCGCATAAGGGATACAAAAATCCCGCTCCTACGGAAGCGCGCACATCGCGTATGGGCAGCGTAAATCCTTGCGGCCGGCCCTTTAGTTTAGGATCATGTGAAAGAGAAAGGTGCGTTTTAGCCATACATAAGGGAAGTTTGCCGTAACCGAGCTTCGTATACAATGTTATTGCCCGTTCGGCAGCGTCCTCATATTTAACGTCCTTCGCGCCGTAAATCCTCGCCGCAATGGTCTCTATTTTCTTTTTAATCGGCCAGTCCGGCGGATAAAGAAATTTAAAGTCCGATTTCTTCTCGCAGGCCTTTATAACCGTTTTCGCAAGCTCGGTTCCTCCCTTAGAGCCCTTCGCCCAGACCTCACTTAATACCGCGTCTTCCGCACCCGCGGCTTTGGCCTTTCTGCGTATGAATTCTATTTCGTTTTTAGTATCAGTGGTAAACTTATTTACCGCCACAACTACCGGTACGCCAAAAAGCTTCATATTTTCTATCTGTTTCTCCAGATTCGAAAATCCTTCTTCAAGGGCACCCAGGTTTTCCGTCAAAAGTGCCGGGTCAAGGGGTTTGCCGGCCACTACCTTAAATCTTCCGGAATGCATCTTAAGTGCCCTTACGGTGCACACCATGACAACACAATCCGGTTTGAGCCCGCTTGCTCTGCATTTTATGTCCATGAATTTTTCCGCGCCGCAGTCCGCGCCGAATCCGGACTCGGTAACCACGTATTCCGAAAGTTTTAAGGCGATTCTATCGGCAATAATGGAGCTATTGCCGTGAGCGATATTGGCAAACGGGCCCGCGTGAACAAAACACGGTGTATTCTCAACGGTCTGGAGAAGATTGGGTTTAATCGCGTCTTTTAAAAGCACCGTCATCGCGCCCGCTACCTTTATGTCTTCGGCAGTAACGGGTTTTCCGTCTTTCGTGGTCGCCAAGACAATGCGTCCTACGCGCCTTCGCAAATCCTTAAGCCCGCTTGTAAGGGCGAGTATCGCCATTACCTCACTCGCGACCGTGATGTCAAATCCGGAATCGCGCGGTGTCCCGTCCTGTGTCCCGCCAAGCCCTATTTTTATGTTTCGTAGGAACCTGTCGGAGACGTCAACTACTCTGCGCCACATTATAGATGAAGAATCTATGTTTAAAGGGTTACCTTTAAAAACGGAATTGTCCAAAAACGCGGCGCATAGATTATGAGCGAGGCCCACTGCGTGGACGTCGCCTGTAAGATGCAGGTTAAAGTCTTCCATCGGGACAACCTGCGAGTATCCGCCGCCGGCCGCCCCTCCTTTTATGCCGAATACAGGTCCGAGCGACGGCTGGCGAATGCATACGGTTGTTTTTTTCCCGATTCTATTTAAAGACATGGCAAGGCCGATTGTATTAACTGTTTTCCCTTCCCCTAAAGGGGTCGGCGTAATTGCCGTAACATCTATGTATTTGCCGTCTTTTTTATTCTTTAGCCGCTCCAGAACCGAAAGCGACACCTTTGCCATGTAATCGCCGTAAAGAAAAAGCTCCTTCTCTTTGAGCCCCAGTTTCTTTGCGATTATTTTTATCGGTTTTAATTTAGCGCGTTGCGCTATTTCCAAATCGGATTTCATGCTAAACCTGCCACCTTAAATTAATGCTATGCGTCGATATCTCCGGCTATTTTATCAAGCTTTACCAGCATCTTTTCGCAGTCTTCCGGCTTATACAATTTCGTTCCCATGCCGCATGGTAACGTTACAAGGTCGCCTTGTCTAAAATCCCTTACATCCTTTTTCTCATTAACGCCCCATGCAATCCTTTTACCGCTCCGGTACTTAGGGTACTTTGTAATGTCAAACTGCGAGGCATCGAAACTTATTATCTCAACATTGGAGTTAAATAACTTGTCCCAGTCCATATTGCCGCAAACATGCACTCCGGATATCAATTTTGCATTCAATTCTTTTTTTGCCTTTGAAGAAGAAAATAGGAATATCAGTTGCCATACCTCATCATAATTGATACCCGATTGTCCTAAAGCTGGCTCGTCAAGAAAAAGTATAACATCCTGCGCTTTCAGACCGTTGATTACAACATTGATGTGTTCGGTTATTCTTAGTACGGCATCATGCTCCTCATAACCTGCAAGCATAAGAGTAGCCGGACCTACGCACTGTATTTTTACCGTATCGTATTCGTGTTTTTTAAATTCCGCAAGGCAGCTTAAATTTCCGGGATTTTTTATATAGTTGAGCATCGCGTCGCCCTTTTTGGGAAGTTCGGGCAGGAAAGGTATATCGTGCCGGAGACTATATGCCACGGCTTCGCCTACGTTTTCCAATGGAAGTGAGCCGATTTGCGTTACTATTTTTCGCATCGTTACCTCTGCCACCTACGCGGTGGCCCTGCTGTGCCACCGCGTAGGTGGCTCCGATAGTCCACCGTTAACTCACTTAATCCGTGTTATTTAATAAGCGCGAGTGTCTCGGCGCGTGTTTTGGAATTAGTCCTGAATACGCCCCTTACAGCGCTTGTAACCGTTTCGGCTCCTGGTTTCTTGATACCCCTCATAGTCATGCAAAGATGATTGGCTTCAATTACAACCATAACGCCCTTGGGACGTAGTTTTTTCATGATAACATCTGCTATCTGGGTCGTAAGACGCTCCTGCACCTGTAGCCGTTTGGATAATATATCTACTACCCTGGCGAGCTTGCTTAATCCGGTTACTCTATTTCCCTGCGGGATATAAGCGACATGCGCCTTTCCTATAAACGGCAAAAGGTGATGTTCGCATATCGAATATAAAGGGATATCTTTAAGAAGCACGATTTCGTCGTGGCCCTCGGAAAGCAGCACTTCCAGCTCCTTGCCGGGGTCCTCTTTCATTCCGCTTAATATCTCCCCGTACATATCGGCCACCCTCTCGGGCGTTCCAAGAAGGTCCTTCCTGGCCGGGTCGTCACCCACCGCTTTCAATATTTCGCCAACGGCTTTTATTATCTTCCCTTTATCCATTATATGTTTTTTTAACACGGATTTTTTACGGATTAAACGGATATCCGTTTAATCCGTGTATTAGTGTTTGAAGTGCCTCATTCCTGTGAACACCATGCTAATGCCGTATTTGTCACAGGCCTCTATTACTTCTTTGTCGCTTATTGAGCCGCCGGGTTGTATTATCGCTTTTACCCCGGCTTTATGTGCCTGGTCTATGGCGTCGGGTTTTGGGAAAAAGGCGTCACTGGCAAGCGTGGAACCTTTTGATCTTGCTCCCGCTTTACGTGAAGCTATGATTACAGAGTCCACTCTTGACATCTGCCCCGCCCCTATACCAACGGTCTTTGTACCGTTACACAAGACTATGGCGTTACTTCTTACGTGTTTTACTATAACCCATCCGAAAAGAAGGGACTTTATTTCTTCCTTTGAAGGCTTTACCTTTGTTGCTACTTTCAGATCACTTTCTGTTACGGTCTTGAGGTCCATGTCCTGCAGGAGAATACCACCGACTACTTTTTTGTAATCACGCTCTTTTTGGCTTGTCCTTTTATAATCGGGCACTTCCAAAAGCCTCAAATTCTTCTTCTTGGAGAATATGTCTCTGGCCTCCTTATCAAAAGACGGCGCTATTATACACTCCACAAAGTCCGCTTCTTTCATAACGGTTTCGGCAAGCTTCCCGTCCACTTTGCCGTTAAAACCCACGATGCTTCCAAAAGCGCTCAAACGGTCACAGTCCAATGCGTCCAAATAGGCCCGGGATAACGAATTCGACGTTGCCGCGCCGCACGGGTTTGTGTGTTTTATGACGCTGGCGGCAGGTTCGCTGAAATCTTTCACGATTTCAATGGCAGCGTTCAAATCAATTATGTTATTGAAGGATAATTCCTTTCCCTGAAGCTGTCTGGCATTACATATACCGGATTCGTTGGCGTTCGGATCTTTGTAAAACGCGGCTTTCTGGTGCGGGTTTTCCCCGTAACGCAGGTCTTGCACCTTCTCGAAAGTGAGATTTAACACCTCTGAAGACTGGTGCGCTGGTACGCTGGTGCGCTGGTGACTTAAATAGTCATATATAGCCTTGTCGTACTCGGCTGTGCGCCTAAAAACCTCTGTTGCTAAATTTTTGAGCGTATCTTCGGAAAGCGAGCCGTTATTTTCCTTAAGTTCTTTTATTATTGAAGGATAGGTGGCCGGGTTTGTGATAACAGCTACCGATTTATGGTTTTTCGCCGCGCTGCGCAGCATAGAAGGCCCGCCTATATCGATGTTTTCTATCGCTTCCTCGAATTTCACGTCCGGTTTTGCCACTGTTTTCTCAAAAGGATACAGGTTCACGATAACCATATCTATCATGCCTATGCCGTGTTTCGCCGCGGTTTCCATATGCTCCTTGTTATCCCTTAAGGCGAGAAGTCCCCCGTGTATCTTCGGATGGAGGGTTTTAACGCGTCCGTTCATCATCTCGGGAAAACCCGTATACTCCGAAACATCTTTGACCGGTATTCCCAGTTCTTTTATTTTTTTAGCGGTGCCTCCTGTTGACAATATCTCTACCCCAAATTCATTAAGCACCTTTACCAGATCCTCTATGCCTGTTTTATCGGATACGCTGATTAAGGCCCTCTTGATTTTCCTCATCACCTTCTCCTTTTGTGGATGTATTATGCGGATATTGCTTCGTAGTCGTAGATTAGGAAAAAATTCTAACACAAGGCGGGGTAAATTACAAGTGGTAATTGACAGGTATCTATTACGCGTTCTGTAACGTGAGAAGAGAATTAAGATAATCCCTGTATTGCGCTTCGAATTCTTCGGAAAGCGGTTTCGCGGGACGTAACGGGATAATCCAGTCCTTTTTACTTTTTTCCTGTCCGGCACATTTTTTCCGCTGGGCGGCACGCTTCAGTGCGGGTCGTAGGAAATATATCCCCTCTTCGCCGTCCATGGTCACAAGGCAGGTTTCGTTCGAGGAAAGCACGTTCAGGATATTAAAAGGGTCCTTCACGCGACCTTTTACGATGGCGAGTATGCTCTTGGGTCTTACGCCTTTGGAATATGCGAATCTTATGAGTTCGTCTAATCCTGCGCCTTTTCGGATTAAGGTTTCTGTTTCTATGCGTGAATCAGCACGCTTTATCATAGCTCCTAATACAGCGGCGTTTTCTTCCTTCTCAGCGTGTATGATTATCTTCCCGCCTTCTAATATGCTCGCCATCTCACGCATCGTATCCTCAAAATCAACAAAAGCCCCTCTTTCCAGCATGTCATCTGCACATAGTATAAGGCTCTGACCGGTGAGACCGATTCCGACCCCAGAGGTCGGAATAAGGTTCTCCCCTTCTGCAATGGCATGAAGTTCCGCGAGTGAAGCGGTGAATAACGCGAATTCGTCTTCTGACGCACGAGCGCCAGGCACTTGCTCGCCAAACCTGGTTGATATCGAAGTATGTGTAGGAGCTGAGGCTTTTATATTTATATCGCCTATTGCTGCTGTAGCTTCGGGAAGATATAAACTCACGTTATCCTGTCTTATCTTTTGTCCTCCAGGTAGTGAATATACGTATCTTTCTAAATCGGCATGGGCTGCCCTGTATAAATCTGATATTGTTTCCCGTGTAAATGTGGCAATACTATCTGAAGTAACTCTAAATACAAATTTATTCTCTTTTCGTAAGAAAGGAACCAATCCGTCCTTTGATTCAGGAAGTAAAAAACATCTTATTGGAAACCGTTCTGGTATCAAAGGCCTGTTATACGATTTGCTGCTGGCGGATAAATGCCTTATTAGCGCTCCTATAAAATTCTCGTTTTGCGAATCCCACCTAAAAGGAAAGGCTAAATCAATATCATGTTCATAGCCAAATCTTACGCCGAATGTTGCAGAGCCGCCAAATAGCCAGACAGGATACGGATAGTTTTGCTGGTTTATTACTTCTTGGATAGTCCTAACAAGATGGGTAACGCCTGTC
>JAFGLX010000014.1 GCA_016927795.1 Candidatus Omnitrophota bacterium | reverse complement strand
ATACGGTCTGTGTAATATGCCTTTTTCAGTAATAATAGCCGTTATAAGACCTGCCGGCGTAATGTCAAAGGCAGGATTAAAAACTTTTATATTCCTGGGGGCTATATACACTTTTCCTACCCTTCTTACTTCGTCAGGATCCCTCTCCTCTATCGGTATGAATTTCCCGTTTCTTATTTTCGTATCTATGGTAGAAAGGGGAGCGGCTACATAAAATGGTATGCTATGGTACTTTGCCAGAACCGCCAGGCCGTAAGTGCCTATTTTATTCGCGGTATCGCCGTTTTTCGCTATTCTGTCCGCGCCTACTATTATCCTGTCGATGCCGCCTTTTCCCATAATGGAGGCCGCCATGTTATCGGAGATAAGAACCGCGTTTATTCCCTCGCGCGTTAGCTCCCATGCCGTAAGACGCGCCCCCTGGAGAACGGGCCTTGTCTCGTCAACATATACGGTCAGTTTTTTTCCGGAATTGTGCGACGCGAAAATAACACCCAGGGCTGTCCCGTAATCGGCGGTCGCCAGGCCTCCCGCGTTGCAGTGAGTCAAAATCCTGTCGTTATCCTTGATAAGCTTGTTGCCGAAATGGCCTATTTTCCTGCATATGCGCTTATCCTCTTCCAGTATTTTTTTAGCTTCCTCTAAGAGGCGCCTCTTGACACCGGAAACGCTTTCGTCAGGGTTCCTGTAAGCCGCCTTTCTCATTCTCTCAAGCGCCCAGAATAAATTTCTTGCCGTAGGCCTGGAGGTGGAAAGATAGCGTATAACCTTTTCCAGGTCGCTAAATATGCCGTTTTTGGAATTCCTCACTCCGAGATACACGCCGAAAGCCGCCGCTACGCCCAAAAGAGGCGCTCCTCTTATCTTCATGTTCTTTATAACGAGCCAGACTGACCGGGCGGAGTTGGCGTAGATAAACTTTAATCTATGCGGTAAAAGGCTCTGGTCTATCATTCTTACCCTATTATTCATCCATTCTATCGTGGCAATAGGCATATAAATCTTTCCTTTTTATGTTGTCAGAGTATTAAAATATTTAAAAATAAATACCATGAGAACGCTACCGAGATTATTCATCACATGAAGCGTTATTGAAGGCACAAGGCTTGCCGTCTTTTCGTAGAGATAGGCCAGCACTATGCCGAGTATCGTGATCGGTAAAAACCCGACAATAAAATAAGTCGCCGCATGGGTATGCAGAAAAGAAAAAAGCATACTTGTGGAAAAAATAGCCCAGAAAACACCGAGTTTGCTCTTGACGGCATTATAGAGAACCCCTCTAAAAAAGATCTCCTCTATAACAGGGCCGACTACCGCGGCTATAACGCTTGAGACTAAAATTAAAGCTGTGTTTTTCTCGGCAAGAAAAAGGCCGACTATAGGCTGCGGCGGCGGTTTAAGGTTCATGGCCTGAAGCACTATATACACCAGGATGCCTATGGCAAATATTAAAGGCATTACCCCTATGTAGGCGCATATGCCGTACCATACGTTTTTTGCCGTATTTTTCCCGTCGATGCCCAGGCTCGTTATGTTCTTTTTATAACCGCTCCTTAAAAAAAGGAGAATAAACAAAAGTACGAAGAAATCAAGGATTATAGTGTCGACTATCATCTTAAAATTACCGTTTCCGTAAAAATCTATTTTTATATTCGTTACGGATTCCAGCATTTTAGCGAAAATATCCATAAATATAAAAAAAGCGTAAGAGCCCGAAAGGGCCAGTATTATTATCTTTAACGCGTCTCCAATGTTCCACGGCGCCGGAACGCAGGAAGAGGTACGACCGAGGATATCCCTTTTTTTGTATTTATTAAAAATAAAATACCCGTCGATCCCTAGCCCCGCAAAAAACATGAAAATTATCAGGAGGTTCAGGGATGTGTAAAATACGTATTCCGGAAAATTATTTTTCAGTGTACGCTCTATCTTAGCGCTTCGCTTTTTAACCTCGTTAAATCCGGCAAAAAAACTTTCGGCTCTCGGCAGGGTATCCTCCGACGCCTTGTATCCGTGCTCTTTGAGGTCCGCGGGTTTCTCTTTCGCGGTATGGGGCAATAAATTGAGCGCGACTAAAAAAAGGAAAAGTATTATATACAGTCTGTTCTTCTTTATGAAATCCATAAAAATCATGGGTAGTTTAATGATACGAAACTTCCGGGTTTTAGCTTTATGCCCTGCAATATTACGGCTCTCGCGCTATATGTTTATGCCGAATAAATTTCTGGCGTTTGCCGTCGTGATATCCTCGATTTCACCTTTGGGTAAATTCAGTAATTCTGCAAATGTATCCCGTAATTGAGTTACATAAGCCGGCTCGTTTCTCTTGCCCCTGTAAGCCTGCGGAGCGAGAAAAGGCGCGTCTGTCTCAAGTAAAAGTCTTTCCTTGGGAACGAACTTGGCGACTTCCCTCAAGCCTTTGGCGTTTTTGAACGTAAGATTACATGTAAAAGAAACGAATAAACCCAGGCTTAAAACCTCATCTAGCTCTTTTCTGTCACCGGAAAAGCAGTGTACTACACCGCGAACCGGAAGCTGGCATTCTCTATTTAAAATATCGCAGGTATCCCTGTGGGCGTTCCTATTATGTATTATGAGGGGAAGCCCAAGCTCTCTGGAAAGGGTTATGAACCTTACGAAAAGTTCTTTTTGGCTGGCAGGAGACGATGGACTTTTAAAATAATCTAAACCTATTTCGCCTATGGCAACGACTCTCTCTTTTTTGGCGAGAGTCTCTGTCTCGCTGAATGAGCCCGCGTCAATCTCTTCTGCGTGATGAGGGTGTATTCCTACGGTCGCGAATATATTATCGTGTTCCGAGGCAAGCTCTACGCTTTTTGCAGAACCCTCGAGGCTTGACCCTATATTTATCATGTAGAAAACGCCGGCAGCGCGTGCCCTGCGTATAACCTCATCCCTGTCAGAATTAAACTGTTCGAAATCCAGATGACAGTGTGTGTCTATAATCATTTCGAAATTATTCTTGGAAAAAGCGGATTGCTTTTACTGATTTTTGCGCCCGCGGGTACAAGGCCCCATGCCGGGACTCGTCCGCGTGCGGATATGCTTTTTTCACTATCATCAGAAAATCTTATCCCGCTTATATCCGACTCCATCCCCAGCTGCTTCCATATGTTGCGGGACGTTTTCGGCATAAAAGGGTAAAGAAATAACGCTACGAGGGCAAGTATCTGTATTAGGTTATACATAACCTCTTTAAGCTTTTTATCGTTTTCCTTGGCCAGTTTCCACGGAGCGCTTTCCTCTATATACTTGTTCGCCTTTTTTACCCACTTTTCCCATATAATACCAAGCGTAGCTTGTGAATTGCCTTCCGCGAAAACAGTCGCAAGTTGCACCTGCATGCCTTCGGCATCGGATTTCATGTCCTTCTCCTCATACGCAGTATCGGGTAAAGCCGGCACTACACCGCCAAAATACTTCTCCATCATTGTAAGCGTCCTGTTCACAAGGTTGCCGAGATCGTTGGCCAGATCGGCGTTATATTTTTCTATAAAAAGCTCTTCGGAAAAAGTGCCGTCATAGCCGAATTCCACAGCGCTTAATAAAAAATACCTGAATGCGTCCACTCCGTATTTATCTATCATGGTTATAGGGTCGACTATATTCCCTTTGGACTTGGACATTTTCTCGCCGGCGATTACCCACCAGCCGTGCGTAAGAATATGTTTTGGCAGCGCCACTCCTATTGCCATAAGCATAATGGGCCAGTATACCGCATGGTGGCGTAAAATATCCTTTCCGATAACGTGTGAATCGGCTGGCCACAACTCATCGAATTTCTTCCTGTCGCCCAAAAATCCGGCGCCTGAAATATAGTTTATTAACGCGTCAAACCACACATATGTTACAAAATTTTTGTCAAACGGCAGCTCTATCCCCCAGGACATCCTGCTCTTAGGCCTTGATATGCATAAATCCTGCAACCTGTTGTTGTCTAGAAAACCCAATACCTCATTTCGCCGTATTTCCGGAAGTATAAAAGACGGGTTATCTTTTATGTGCTTTTTCAATGTGTCCTGGTATTCGGATATCTTGAAAAAATAATTTTCTTCGTCCAGCCTCTCGAGGTTCCTTTTGCAGTCCGGGCATAAGTTATCCGAAGCCTGAGACTCGGACCAGAAAGCTTCGCAGGGTGTGCAGAACCAGCCTTTATACACTTTTTTGTATATTTTTCCTTTCTCGTAAAGTATGCGCAGCACCTCTCTTACGGTATTCTCATGCGCCTCGTCGGTTGTGCGCATGAAATAATCGTACTCTATGTCCAGTTTTTCCCAAGTTTTCTTGAAACGCGGCACAATCGTATCCACGAAATTTTTCTCATCGCCATTCTTAAAACCGGCCTCCATGGCCGCCTTCTCTATCTTCTCACCGTGTTCATCAGTTCCTGTCATGAAGAAAGTATCGTATCCCGCCTGTTTTTTAAATCGCGTGATAGCATCGCAGATTATCTGCGTATAGGCGTGTCCTATGTGGGGGAACGCGTTCACATAGTAAAGCGGGGTGGTTATATATATCTTTTTCATTTAAAATTTTACTTCGATATGTTTGCCGTCTTCGATTTCAACGGTTACGCTTCTTTTGAGCGGATTCAGCGCGATCACCTTGCCCTTTCCCTTCTCCGTCTTTATATCCTGGCCGAGCTGCGGCAATCCTTTTATAAGCTCCCTGTATGTCTGGTTCTCGTAGCTCAAACAACACATAAGCCTTCCGCAAAGTCCGGAAATTTTGGTGGGGTTAAGGGGGAGGTTCTGGTCCTTAGCCATTCTTATGGTTACGGGTTCGAAGTCTTTTAAAAATTTTGCGCAGCATAACTCCTTTCCGCATGGGCCGTATCCTCCCATAAGCCTGGCCTCGTCCCTTACGCCTATCTGCTTCATTTCAATTCTGGCTTTGAAGACATTCGCCAGTTCCTTCACCAGGTTCCTGAAATCTATGCGGCCTTCGGCTGTAAAATAAAAAATTATCTTCGAGCGGTCGAAAGAGTACTCCGCCTCGACAAGTTTCATCGGAAGCTTGTGTTCCCTTATTTTCTTATCGCATGCCTGGATGAGCTCTCTTGTCTTTTTCTTGTTCTTTTCTATCTGATGATGATCCCATGGATTTGTTTTCCGTATTATCTTGCGAAGCGGCTTTTCTATCTCGGTGTCAAGAACAACCTCCGGTTCTGATACTATCTGGCCGTATTCGAGGCCACGGTCCTGCTCAATGATTACATAGTCGCCTATGCTGAATTTGAGGCCTCCTGTGGCAAAATACGATATTTTGCCGGCTTCGCGCAGCCTTACCTGCACCACCTCATTCATAATGCCTCCATAGCCTGTTTGTTAAAACGTCGATTATGATTTTCGCGTTGACGTTATAATCCACATAAGATACAAGCGTTAAGATTTCCTTGGTTATGCACTCAAGTTCCTCTTGGGTAAACCTCTTGCAGGACTCTTTCACTTCGCCGGTCCTGTCCGTGTTGAGGAGCGTTCCTTCGTCCCTTACGTTTTTGTAAATAAAAATATCCCTGAAATAGGAGAGCAAAAACTCGATGTTTTCCTTTAGGCCTTCTCTCGTATCGTAGCTTCCGAGCTCTCCCGAAAGGTCCGTTCGGGATGCGTTTTTCAAGAAAACCAGGCTGTCTATAAGCCTGTTTTTCTTTTCTATCAGATTACGTTTCTTCATATTAACGGCTTTTCCTATTCTGCCGGATGAAAAATTGGCAAGCAGCTCCGCCTCCTTTTCATCGATTCCGAATCCCTCTTTAAGCACCTGTTTTACTAATTTACACGGCGCGGCAAAAAACTTTATGAGGTGGCAGCGCGATGCTATCGTGGGAAGAACCGCTTTTTCCGAACGGCTTATCAATATAAATATCGTATTCCCGGGCGGCTCCTCGAGTGTTTTAAGAAAAGCGTTTGAGGCTTCGTTATTCATATAGTGCGCGTCATTTATGATAAAAACTTTTTTCTTCCCCTCGTAAGGCTTAAGGCTGGCCTCCGCGATAACGCCCCTTATAGAATCTATACCTATTACAGAAGACACGCCTTTAGGCTCCACAAAAAATACGTCAGGGTGAACGTTCGCATCTATCTTGCGGCATGAAATACAGCCCGGACACGGTTTTTCTGTGCCGCTTAAACAGTTTACGGCTTTAGCGAACGCCTTTGCGGTCAGGAATTTGCCGCTACCTTCCGGTCCTACGAATAAATAGTTGGAAAAAATGCGGCCGAGGCAGAGGCTCTCGGTAAGCGTCTTAACGGCCCTGTCCTGTCCTTTTATACCTTCGAACGACATTCATAACCTCGCACTTTACGTCCTCAAATGTATCGGATTTTCTGGTCCTGGTTTTAATTAGTTTTATCCTTTTTTTATCGGCTTTGGCCAGGGCTATATAGCCAAGTCTTACCTTTTCATGGAAGGAGAGTTTTTTTGACTCCATCCTGTCCCTTTTTCCCCGCTTTATTTTTCCAAGACCTGCCTTCGCGTTTATATCCAGGATGATGGTGAGGTCCGGCTTTACGCCCTGCATTGACACGCGCTCTACAGCCTTTATATCACCGAGCGGAATATGCCCGGCGTACCCCTGATAAGCCAGAGTGGCATCGTTGAATCTGTCGCTTATTACTATCTTTCGTTTTTTAAGAGCGGGTCTTATCACTTCTTTAACAAGCTCGGCTCTGCTGGCTTCAAAAAGCAGCGTCTCGGCAAGGGCTGATATTTTTGTCCTTTTTGAATTTAAAAGAACGGACCTTATTTTGTCGCCGACTCCGGTCCCGCCCGGTTCCCGTGTGTAAATTACCTCGTAGCCTTCTCTGCTAAGAAAATCCTTTATGAGCCTGGAGTGTGTGCTTTTACCGCTGCCTTCGGGCCCTTCAAAGGTGATAAAGAGGCCTCTTTTCAACTTTTTCTCCGCCATACGGTACCCTCTTTTGTGTCTTCTATTATAATGCCTTCCCTTAAAAGTTTAGACCGAAGCTCATCGGCTTTTTTAAAATCCTTGTTTTTCCTGGCTTCCTCCCGTTCCGAAATCATCGCCTCAATTATCGCCTCAACCGCCATATCGCTGGTTCTATAGTCTAAATTAAGCCCGAAGATATCCTTTGCCACGTTTCGGATAAATAATCTATCACAAGCTACTTCCACCTTGTCTTTTTCGGATAAATCAGTTTTTTCAAGTATTTTATTTCCGTCGTCCACGCATTTAAAAATAACGCTTATGGCAAGCGGTGTGTTGAAATCATCGTCCATAGCCTCCTTAAAAGGGGTAAAATATTTTTCGCTTTCCGGGGCTCTTTTTTTATATCCTTCCAAAACCGCATCGGCCCTTTGCAAAAAAGCGAGTATTCTATCCCGGGAGGATTTTACCTGCGCGATCTTTTCTTCGTTGTAATCAACGGGGTTTCTATAATGGCTCGATAAAAAAAGAAGCTTCAGCAAGTCTATGTTTTTTGTAAAATTTTTTATCGTTATGAAATTACCTAAAGACTTGGACATCTTCTCGCCGTTTATGGTAAGAAGCCCGTTATGCATCCAGGTCTTCGCGAATTCATACCCCGCTCCTTCAGACTGCGCGATTTCATTTTCGTGATGGGGAAAAATGAGGTCAATGCCGCCTGCATGTATGTCAAATTTCTCGCCCAAAATGTCGGAACTCATTACGGAACACTCTATATGCCAGCCGGGCCTGCCTGGCCCCCAGGGGCTATCCCAAGCTGGTTCGCCGGTTTTTGCCTTTTTCCATAGAGCGAAATCGAGAGGGTATTTTTTATTCTCGCCGGGTTCGATTCTGGCGCCGACTTCCATCTTCTCTATTTTTTGATTGGATAACTTTCCGTACCCTTTCGCCTTCTTTATATCAAAATAAACATCGCCACCGGATTCATAGGCGACTTTTCGTTTTATCAAAATTTGTATGAATTTATGCATTCTATTTATGTATTCGGTGGCCTTGGGTTCCTTGGTAGGTTTGAGTATATCAAGCCTTTCCATATCCTCATGATAAGAACGGAGGTATTTCCCCGCGACTTTTTTTACACCTTCTTTTAAATCCTCGGTTCTGAATTTTTCTTTGGCCTTAT
>JAFGLX010000184.1 GCA_016927795.1 Candidatus Omnitrophota bacterium | reverse complement strand
ATAATAAGAGTATTCAAGCACGTAGACCCTGTCGCCTATCCCTATGCCCAAGGCTCCTCCGGAACCGCCTTCCCCTATTACAAAAACTATTATCGGCGTACGCAGCATTGACATGTTAAAAATGTTTCTGGCTATGGCTTCGGCCTGCCCTCTTTCTTCGGCGCCTATACCGGGATAAGCGCCCGGCGTATCTATAAAAACCACTATAGGCAGGCCAAATTTCTCCGCCATTTCCATTATCCTCATAGCCTTTCTGTATCCCTCGGGATTTGCGCTCCCGAAGTTGCGCATAAGGTTCTCCTTTGTATCTTTTCCCTTCTGATGACCTATAACCGCTATCTTGTGTCCGTTCACCTTGGCGAAACCCGTTACTATGGCCTTGTCGTCGCCGTAATGCCTGTCGCCGTGAAGCTCTATAAAATCCGTCATTATAAGGTCTATATAATCCAGGGTATACAATCTCTTAGGATGGCGGGCTATTTGAACACGTTGCCAAGCGGTAAGGTTTTTAAAGACTTCTTCTTTTACCTTTTTCAGCCTTTCTTCCAGTTTTTTTATCTCACCGGAAAGATCTATATCTTCCTTAGAGGTAAAACTTCTCAATTCCTCTATTTTTTTTTCAAGTTCTAATATGGGCTTTTCGAAATCTAATCCGTTCATTATTTAGTCTTCTAAAAAATAAGTGTTGCGTTCACCGTGTACGGCAAGCGATACACCATAAACGCAACTGATTATTCTACTATTGTAACCTCTGTGCCGCTCGGCACTATAGTATACAGCTCCTCGACATCCTTATTTCGCATCCTGACGCATCCTTTTGTGATGTTCTTGCCTATTAAGGACGGATCCTTTGTGCCATGTATGCCATAGCCCGGTACCGAAAGGCCCAGCCAGCGCGAACCCAGCTCATATTCCTGGCTCCCCGGCTCCACAACAGCCCCGACCTTATACCATAGAGGGCTTACAAGTTTTTCTTCTATTAAGAAAGTTCCCTCGGGGGTGCTTAAATTCTCGCCTGTAGAAACAACGTATGTCTTTACGATTTCAGCGTTTGGTTTTCTTAGTTCCAAAGTATTGCCCGATTTACTTACTAAAATATTGAATTTCGTGTTTACGACCTTAAGGAATCTGCCCGGAAATATAGTATCGTCCTTGATGCCGTTTGATTTCTTAACCAATTCGACGGTTGTGCCGAACTTAGAGGCTATTTTTGACAACGTGTCTCCTGCTTTTATTTCATACCGTATACTGTCATCGGTAATCACGTCGGAGAATAGTATCTCTATATTAAGCGTTTCCACGTCTTTTTTTGCCTTACCGGCGGCTTTTGAATCGGGGAAACTCTCAAGAAACTTTAAAAGCGCCTCCTTGGCTTTAACGTAATCCTTTTTCAAGGTATAACTGTCTGCCAGCGCTAAAAGCGCCGTCATATTTTTTGCGTCCACATCCTCGATAACGCCCGCGCTTTTGGCCGAAACAAAATTTCTTATGCCGGATGAAAATAGAATAATTATTAACGCAATAAAAACGGTCACTAATATAAGTATTTTATTTCTCATTCTGTCACCACAGGATTATTGCTATCACTATACCGCATACAACACCGGCCAAAACCTCTATGGGGGCGTGCCCCAAAAGCTCTTTCAGCCTGTCCTCCTGTATCCTGTGCTTCCAGTATATGTCTTCTAACATCTTATTAAGAATTTCCGCCTGTTTGCCCGTAGCGCGCCTGACACCCTGAGCATCGAATATTACTATAAGCGCGAAAACTAAGGTAACTACAAAAATGCCTGAATCGAATCCAAAAGCAAACCCTATCAATGTCGTCAACGCGCTAACGAGCGCCGCATGCGAGCTTGGCATGCCGCCTGTGCCTACAAACCACCTGAAATTAAACTTTTTTTCCCTTACAAATCCTATAAAGACTTTTAACGTCTGGGTAATAAGCCATACATAAAGAGTGGTCAAAAAAACTTTGTTAACTACCAGTTCATGTATTAATACATCGGGGTTTCGCATATATGCAATATTATATTATCCTAATACACATATTATATTATGGCTCAAACTCTCTTGCAACAATTTTTACTGTCTCTTATTTTCCTATACAGAATTCGGAGAATATCCTGCCCAATATATCCTCCTCTATAGTATCGCCCAATATGGAACCCAGATGAAATATGGCTTCATTAATAATTGAGGCCGTTATTTCAGGATAGAAAGCCGTTTGTGCCTTAAAGCTATGAACGGCCTTTTCCAGGTTCTTATACGCGGCGTTTAAACTGTTCCTATGTCTTAGAGTTGTTATGAATATTCCCTCGGGATGCAGGATGTCCCCGCGCCATATTTTGCGCAAAATAGCTTTTTCTACTTTGGCGCAGCACATACCCTTCCTTCTGCGAAGAGAAATCTCTATTATGTCCGTGCCGGCGTCCGCTATTTGTCTTACTTTGTCCAAATCCAGCTTCCTCTTCAGGTCGTTTTTATTTCCGATTATAATTATGTTCTTCCTCTTTATCCTTTTAAATATATCTTCGTCGGTTTTCGACCAAGGGCTTCCGAGGTCAAGTATGAATAGAATGATATCCGCCATTTTTACGTATGATTTTGACCTTTGTATCCCGTGCCTTTCCACAACGTGGCTGGTTCGCGAAATACCCGCCGTATCGACTATGCTCACCGGTATACCGTCAAGATTTATCTCTTCCTCTATCGCGTCACGCGTGGTACCGGGAAGGGGCGTAACTATAGCCCTGTTTCTTCTCAAAAGAGCGTTCATAAGAGATGACTTCCCCACGTTGGGCTTACCGCAAATGACGCACATTATGCCTTCCCTGAGAATTACGCCTTTCCAGGAATCGTCGATAAGTTTTTTTATCTCGGTAGAGGCTTTTTCGAGTTTCGTAATGTTCTGCGCCGTCGGTTCAACCTTTATGTCTTCTTCGGAAAAATCAATGCGCGCCTCTATCTGGCTTAGCACATCAAGAAGGTTTTCCTTTATACTTCTTATTCTATCGGAAAGACGCCCCTCAAGCTGACGCAGAGCGATTTTTGCGGAATTCTCTGTTCTGGAGCGGATAACGTCGAGTACACCTTCGGCCTGAACAAGGTCTATTCTTCCGTTCAGAAACGCCCTTTTTGTGAATTCACCCGGCTCGGCCAGCCGCGCGCCCGTAGACAATACCAGATCTAAAACCTTTCTTAAGCATATTATACCGCCGTGGCAGTTTATCTCAACCACATCCTCCCTCGTATAACTTTTCGGGGCCCTCATAACGGTAAGTATAACCTCGTCTATGATTTCGTGACTCGCGACTCGCGACTCGTGACTCGTTATTATATCTATCTTATCTTTTCTTCTCGTGGCACGGGCCACGGGTGACTGGTGACGGACAATGTGGCCATAGCGCATTGTGTGCGTTTTATATGAGGAGGGCTTGGATTTTTCTTTTGAAACAAAAATTTTATCGGCTATCGTAAGGGCTTTTTTGCCGCTCAGGCGTACTATGCCGATACCGCCTTCTCCGACCGGAGTAGAAACGGCCGCTATGGTATCTTCCGTATTATGTAATAAATTTGTTTTTGTCGGCGTTTTCATCCTGTCGGAATACCCCCATGCTTTTTGCTAAAAAATTTCACCGCTTCGCCTGTAACGAAAAATGAGCCTGTTATCAATATTAGGTCCTCGGCGCCGGCTACGGCAAGGGCTTTCCGGGCAGCTTCTTCCACAAAATCGGTCAAAATTATGTTTTTCATCTTTATAAACTTCTTGATTGAACGCGAGTCTAAGGCCCGCGGTACTTTGGCTTTTGTCAGGATAACTGTGTCCGAAAAAGGAGCGAGCGCCCGAGAGATTCCCTTCACGTCTTTATCCGTTGATACACCCAATATTAAAATAAGCCGTTTATATTTAAAATTCCTTTTTATCGTGCCTATAAGAGCCCTTGAGCTGGCTTCGTTCTGCGCCCCGTCCAGTACTATGTACGGCTTTCTGGCTATCACCTGGCATCTGGATGGGTTTTCCGTGATTTCCATGCCTTTTTTTACTGTTTCCGGCGATATCCTTATGCCTTTTCTCTCCAGCGCCTCAACCGCCCCTACGGCGCAACAGGCATTCACAAGTTGATGGCGCCCAAGAAGCTTTATTGTGCACCGTTTGTAATTGTGCAGCGCGCCTTTGATGTCGAACACTTCCTTTTCAGCGTCATGATAAATCTCCCGGAAAGTTATATCCTTGCCTACCGAAACGATTCTTGCATTTAAAGCCCCCGCTGCTTCCCATATAACCTTCATCGCTTCTCTGCGCTGCGGGGCGGTTATCACCGTGCTTTCCCTTTTTATAATGCCGCATTTCTCAAAGGCTATCTTGCCGAGGGTTTTGCCCAAAAGATGCGTATGGTCGTAACTTAATGACCCTATTACGGAAACGGAAGATTTTACCACGTTAGTGGCATCCAGTCTGCCTCCGAGGCCCGTTTCTATAACGGCAAAGTCTATGCCTTTTGCCCTGAAATAATTTAATGCCAGTATTGTATATAATTCAAAAAAGGTAGGCGATATTTTATTTTTTTCATTGTCTAATCTGTTCTTTATCTCGCCTACGTAAAAAGAGAAATCTTTTTCGTTTATTATTTTATTGTTTAATTTTATTCTTTCACGCGGGCTTATTAGGTGAGGCGAGGTATACAGTCCTACCCGCAATCCGGCTTCGATAAGTATTGATGACACGAAATTCGCTATAGACCCTTTTCCCTTTGTGCCGGCTATATGGACAGAAGGAAAACTATCCTGCGGATTGCCGAAAAGTCCCGTAATATAACCCACTCTATCCAGTCTGAAAGCATCTCGCCCTTTTCCTCCATATCCTATCTTTTCATAATTTATGAAAGAATCTATATATTCTACGGCTTCACGGTAGCTCATCCTGTGCATCTGTCTTTCTATTATAGCCATAAGAATATAACCTCAGGATAAGGATTATACCATATTATATATCCCGTCAATACATACAAATTACGGAATTTCTATTATATGGCATTAGCTGAAATAATATACATTTTTATATGTAATTAGTGGGGCCCCGGATCAGGCGGGAAAATAAATATTTTCTAGGCAAACAGTAAAGGTTTCGCGGTCAGTCGGACAAAACCTTAATCTCGGTCTTTAAAATGCGGATTTTCTCCTTTAGCTCGTCAAGACTTTGCCGTATAAAGCTTATTTCTCTATTCAGGTCCGCAGCGCGCTTATTCCAAATGGATATTTCGTCACCGGATAAGGAGAGTCCTTCCTTTCTGTTCAGAAGTTTCTCTATATTGTCCAGTTTTGACAATGAGTCTTTAAGATTCTGCGATTTCGATCTGTAATCAGACACCCTCTCGCTTAGCTTCTCTTTTAAGAGCTTTATCTCAGGTTCTATTTCGCTTTTGAGAGATGAAATACGTTCGTCCAGGCTGTCCTTTTTGGCCTGCAGGTCGGTTTTGAGCGAGCGCATTTTTTGGTCTAATGATTCTTTTTCTTTTTTATATTCGTCTTTTAAAGCCGCGATTTTGGCGTTTACGCGTTTTTTTGCCTCCAGCATCCTGGAAAAGGACGAATCCTTCTCTAATATGCCCTTTAAGCCATCCTCGGTTACGCCGACACATCCCGTGAAAAACGCGCATATGAAGACCGCATATGCCGTATATATAATCTTGGATATGATTTTACTTTTCATGTTTCGTATGCACGCACTTATTTGCTGAACCTGAAATCTATTATATCGCCGTCATGTATTTTATAATCTTTTCCCTCCAGACGCAAGAGCGCTTTTTTCTTCGCCTCCTGAACCGAGCCGCAGGCCGTAAGGTCGTCGAAATTGATAACCTCGGAAGTGATGAATCCCTTTTGTATATCGGTATGTATTTTCCCGGCTGCCTCTATTGCCGTTATACCTCCCCTCACAGGCCATGCTTTTGTTTCTTTGCCTTTAACCGTGAAAAATGTTATATACCCCAATGCACTATATGCAAGTTTTATTACTGCGTCCCTGGCCGCTTCCTTAATTCCCAGCTCTTTTATAAAGTCGCCCCTTTCGGAAGGGTCCAAATCGGCTATTTCGGCTTCCAGTTCAGCGCAGAATTCCATGCATTTTATCATTTTCGTATCGCAAAAGTCTTTCATGGCCTTTACGCTATCGTAAGATTTATGGCCTTCGTCTATATTACCGAGAATGAATACGGGTTTTCTGCTCAGGAATTGGAACCCGCGTATCTCTTTTTCCTCCTCGGCGGTAAGCTGTACGCCTCTTAGAGGCATGTTGTTCTCCAGTATCCCCTTCAGTTTAATCAATGTATCCCTCTCGAGGATTTTTTCTCTCGGAGAGCTCTTCGCCCTCAGCTCCTTTTCCAGGCCGGGGAGTCTGTTATTAATAGCCTCTAAATCGGCGAGCATAAATTCCAAACTCATATTCTCTATGTCCTTCACCGGAGCCCGCCCGGAAAAAATTCCCAAAACCTCCATTAGCGCTTCTACTTCTTTAATGTGCGGTATATGAAAACCGGGCAGGTCCTCGAATATTATTTCGGCCTGAGTAAGCTTCTCGGGTTTAAACAGCTCTTTAAGGCGATAGAGCCGTGGATCTTGAATTTTAACCGTGCCAAGGTGCGGCTTGGTAGGATCGAGCGTTTCAATGTCCCTTTTTGTCTTTTGTGTAATTGCTTTAAAGCAGGTGGATTTACCGCAACCGGGAAATCCCACTATAGCTATTTTCATGTTTTATATGTGTGTTTTTACTCCATGAATAAACTTTTCGCAAGAACAGGGAAAACCGTTAGTATAAAGCAGCATATTCGTCGCGGAGGGTTTTCGGTGAAACATACCGATTGCGGCGCCTATTTGGGACAGCTAAGTCTTATTTAAGAAAACTCATGAAAATTTTCATAAGTTCATGGCCGTGGAGAGCGCCCAAACTTCCTTTTCTGGATTCTTCTTCTGAAAAAACACTTATGCCGTCAGGCGCAAAACCTTTTCCGCTTATAATAAGAGGTACCGGATCGTCTGAATGGGCTTTCATCTGACAGGGGGTCGAGTGGTCCGCCGTAACGGCTATTACTACGTTTTCTAGATCCAGTTCGGGCAGCAAGTTTCCGAAAAAATATTTATCAATAAGCTCTATCGATTCTTTTTTCTTTGAGTATTCTCCGTCGTGAGCCGGCTCGTCGGGACCTTTTATGTGTATATACAATGCGTCGTACGTCTTCATGGACTCTATTACCTTCTGCGAGCGTATGAGGTAATCCTTTTTCAGGTCTTTGGTTGGAAGCGGCAGCTTCACTATATCCATTCCCGTAAGAAGAGCAATGCCTTTTTCGACGGGCATTTCCACAAAGCAACCCATGTTAAGCTTAAAGAGGTCCCCTATCCTGGGGAATTTAGGCAGCCTGTCACCGCCGTCCCTTGTGAGAATCAGGTTCGCTATAAGCTTGCCTTCCTTTTTACGCTTTTTGTTGACATCGGAATTCTCCAGTATAAGGCTGGATTTTTCCACGAATTCGTTGGTAAGGCGGGCGGCCTCCCGTGCTTCGGAAGAATCTTTTGATTCCTCGGTAGGCTTGGATATCTGCACTATATTCTCAAACGTAGGCTTAGCTACTCCGTAGACGCCTTCTTTCTCATACGCCGGATCCGTATTCGTAACCTCGGAACTAAGCTTTCCTTTGGCGCTGCGTATTACAAGTACGCCCCTGTGGCCTATGGTATTTTTGAAAGTGAAGGTAGCGCCTTCAAGCTTTACCTTTTTGTTAATATCCTTTGACAGAAGCGTTGCTTCTTCCGTCGTCAAATTTCTCCCTACCCTTCTATCCAGAATCTTCCGCGTAGAGGTTTCTTTTGTAGCAAAGTTAACACGGTAGGCAAGGTCGCCGTCTCTCACCTCGAGCCCTTCGGCGTAACTCTCCAGAGGCCCTCTTCCCGTATAATATTTACTCGCCTCGTACCCCAAAATGCTTATAACGGCTATATCGGATTCGGGAGCAATTTTCTCGCCCACCGTATATACGTATCCCGATTTGGCGCTTTTGGCCAGTTTATCCATATTGGGCGTCTCGGCTGCTGCAAGCGGCGTTTTGTTCCCCAAAGCATCAATAGGTCTGTCACCCAACCCGTCTAAAACCACATATAATAATTTTTTCACTGTCATCCCCTTGGTTAGCTCAAAAGTTAAAAGGTAAAGCTAAAAACTCTTGTGTTGCCTTCGGCAACTCTATATTTAAGATCTTGTAAGCGGACGCATAAGTTTGAGTTTTGCCTGCCTGCAGGCAGGCATTTTGCGCTTTGAGTTTTATTTATCTATCCGCATTTCGAATAACCGCATGCTTTGCATATCATACAACCTTCGACATGCCATAGAGCGCCTCCGCAATCGGGACATACGCCTACTATATTCCCGACTTTTTTCTTCTTCGCCGTCAATGTACCGCCGTCTGCGGAATTATCGGCCCCGCTGCCGCTATCTTTTTCCATATCTATCTTGTCATGCGTGTCGGATTTCGCTTTTTTACCCTCCGCGGTACTTTTCTTTGTTTTTACAAGCTGCTTTTCGATAACACGCGCGATCGCATCGCTGCATGAGAATATTCTTCCTCCTCTTTCCCAGCTCGGGGAAGGACACCTTATCCCTTTTAGCTGTTCGATAACAGAATTAAGCTCTATGCCGCTTCTAAGGGCTAACGATAAAAGCCTTCCTATAGCTTCCAGCTGGCTCATGGCGCAACCGCCCGCTTTCCCCATTTGCATAAACACTTCAAAAGGCAATCCTTTTTCATCTTCGTTAATGGTAACATATAGATTACCGCACCCCGTGGCGATTTTGGTCGTGGTGCCGTAAGTAACGTTTGGCCTGGGCCGCGGCACTATCTTCGAGAGTGTCTCTGCCTGGCTTTCTTTTATTTCCTTTTCTATATTTAAAACCTGTTCCTCCCTTGAACCGTCCCTGTATACAGTAACCCCTTTGCACCCTGTTTTATAAGCAAGCATATAGACTTCCTTTATATCTTCGGTGGTGCTTTCATGCGAGAAATTCACCGTCTTGGAGACGGCGTTATGCGTATGTCTCTGGAAAGCCGCTTGCATCCTTATGTGCCAATAAGGGCTGATATCGAACGATGTTACAAAAACGTCCTTTATATGTTGCGGTATCTCCTCTATATCTTTTATGGAGCCTTTTTCGCCTATATGCTTCATGAGTTCAGGCGAATAAAAACCTTCCTTTTTAGCTATTTTTTCGAAGTATGGGTGCACCTCTACGAATTTTTCGTCGTCAAGAATCTTCTTTACGTACGACAGCGCGAAAAGCGGCTCGATTCCGCTTGAGCAGCCTGCGATTATGCTTATGGAGCCGGTAGGCGCTATTGTTGTTAAAGTAGCGTTTCGTAAACGCATTTTCGAGTGTTTCAGGTAAATACTTTTTTCGAAATTAGGAAATATACCCCTCTGTTTGGCAAGCTGACGCGACGCATCTATCGCTTCTTCCAGTATATGTTTCATGACTTTTTCCGCTACCGAAATGGCCTCTTCGCTGTTATACGGTATCCCAAGTTTTATAAGCATGTCGGCAAATCCCATAACGCCGAGTCCTATTTTACGGTTCGCTTTAGTCATCTCGCTTATGCGCTTAAGCGGATATCTGTTCATATCTATAACATTATCGAGAAAATGGACGGAAGTTTTCACTACAGCCGCAAGTTTATCCCATTTAATCTGGTTTGTTTCTTCGTCAACAATCGCCGACAAATTTATGGAGCCGAGGTTACAGCTTTCGTAAGGAAGAAGCGGCTGCTCACCGCACGGATTTGTGGATTCTATCATTCCGAGTTGCGGGGTAGGATTATCTTTATTCAGCCTGTCCAAGAAAACAATCCCCGGTTCCCCGTTTTTCCAGGCCATCTTGACGATTAAATTCAGGACTTCCCTCGCATTTAACTTTTTGTAAGTATTTTTCGTATGAGGGTCTACAAGAGCGTATTCTTCGTCGGCCATTGCTTTGGCTACGAAATCTTCAGTAAGGCCGACCGATATATTAAAATTTGTTATCTCTTTATCATTTTCTTTGCAGGTAATGAATTCTAGGATATCGGGGTGGTCAACCCTCAATATGCCCATATTGGCCCCGCGCCTTGTTCCGCCTTGCTTGACAGCCTGCGTAGCTGCGTTAAAAACTTT
>JAFGLX010000183.1 GCA_016927795.1 Candidatus Omnitrophota bacterium | reverse complement strand
TCCATCCTTATCTCTTGTAAGTTCGTAATCGGGTTCTATGGTGTGAAGGTGTCTCCCGTACTTTTTTAGGAATTCGTTCATTTCTATGCCGTGATATTGCATTACCCTGCCAAGCCCGCCTACGGCATACCAAATTTCAGACGCTACAAGCCAGACGGATCGTTTTCTTAAGCGCGGCGCCCACATGCTTAGCCAGTTTTTCGGGATTTCATCCTCCAGTTTTAAAATAATTGAGTCCACGACCGCGAATCTGGCTCGCATATATTTATTTTCCGGACGGTTCAAAATTTCAAAAAGCCTGCTCTTTTCTTCTTTGGGAAGCAACACAAGCGCCCGCAAAATAGGATAACGCGCTTCAACCGGCCAATATGGCTGGCTTGAGGCTGCATTGTCGCATATAACAAGAAAGTCTTTGAGACGCGCTTCGTTATTTACAGACAAACATTCGCGCAATTCTCCAAGCAAAAATTTCCAGTCATCATTTATCATGGCCCGGTTTATTTTGTCTATCCATTCTATCCTGCCCGCTACTCTATCAAGCCTTTCCTTGTAAACGGCGTCTCCCGGAGCCAGCACAACGCCTTCAAAGCGCTCAAATTCATGATTATCCAAAATTTCGCGCTGTAATTCTTCGCCGCCCTCCGTAAAAAAGTACCTAAACAGATGCTCACCCAAATATATGACTTTATCACGTATGCCTGTATGCGCTATATTTGAGTTCTCAATATTGTCTTTCCAGGAAAGCGCTGTCCTGCCCATTAAAATCCTGAATCTTACATAATGGCCTCTTTCGGAACCTTCTATCTCTTCTTTTATTTCGTGTTCCAGAATCCATTTTTTTATGAGTCTTAGCTGCGTCTTGGTAAACCACATATTAAGGTCTATCTCATCCTCTACAAACTCTTTTTTCCATTCTTTGCGCGCGCGATAGTCTTCGAGGGGTGTCTTCCCCGGTACATACCCCCTGCAATATTTAATTTCATACGCTTTTAATTTACCCCCATCCATAAAAATCTCGAGCATCCATGCGCCGTTATTATTATGCAGCAAATCAACTATAAGAGAGTTACCTTCGGGAGCATTTATACCGCGCATATCGCGGGATTGGCCTGTATCTTCCGTAAGTTCTCCTCTATCATATTTCTCACGCATAGCTTCAAGGCGTCCAACGCCATCTTCCTCAACATAGCCATAACGGCCGTTTATTATGTCACGAATTCTTTCCAGAATAAGGTGCCTGAATATGCCATACCCAGCAGGCGTAGTATATAACGTATTTTCGATAAAGAAGCCCGCTTTCCGGGGGTATAGGTCTCTTTCTTCTGTGTGTCTTTTTATAGTATGCTCAAGCTGTTCAATGGGGCCGGCGTCTCTGCGCTTCATATCTAAACCAAACTCCACGCCCTCCAGCATCGCGAGCCTGTCGGCCTGCCTGAATAAAAGCGCCAATTTATCCTCGGTCGAAAACGGCCTTCCGATTGAGGGATTGTCATGTATAGCTATTTTGCCACAGATTACGCTTATATCTTCTTTCGAATAATAGTCGTTTCCGATATCCCCGTTTACCTTTTTTAGTATAGCGCGCGCTTTTTCGCTGCCTACTTTCATATGGCGCAGACGCTTGTCCGGGGTGCCATAATCCGCTTCGTCTTCGGCGGCATATCCGATATCATGAAGCATAGCAACCGTCACAAGCCGCCTACCCTCTTCATCGGTCAAGCCCTCGCCGCGCGCAATCTCTTCTGCGTTATTAACGGCGGTTATCGTATGATATAAATCCAGCGTGCGGCCCGCTTCAAGGAGAGGCTTTACGCGGCGGTAGAGGCTTGTTATTACATCGCGCGGAATGTACCGGCTGTCCGGTAACATCTTTTCGCTCTCGGCAGGAACGGCACCCAGCGCAAAAATGCCCGTGAGAGTCCATTTACACCCTTCTCCTGACACCGCATTTCCAGGTTTCGCGTCTTTTGCAAGACAGACAGAGACGTTATATACGCCGTCGTCTCTTATGTAATCTATGCGGACGGTATCCCCATCTCTTCGGACGCCTCCAACATTTATTCTGTAAAGTACCTCCCCAAGCAAATCCGGATGATTTCTAAGTTTATCACGTAATGATAGGAGGAGTGTTTCTTTGGTTTTGTTGTTGATCAGGAAATGCTCGGCTATGCCGCAGGCGGCCATGAAAAATCCGGCATCATACTTTTGGGGTCGCTCGAAAAGAGTGTAAACGGCGAGGTTTTTGTGCGTAGGGCGCGGCACGGACAAATCCATGCCATAAGAAGTGGCATTGAGCGCAACTAATACTATAAGTGAATTAATTACGCATCGTCTGATAACTGAATATG
Source organism: Candidatus Omnitrophota bacterium (assembly GCA_016927795.1). Classification (GTDB taxonomy): domain Bacteria; phylum Omnitrophota; class Gorgyraeia; order JABMRN01; family RBG-13-46-9; genus JAFGLX01. Next base: position 13,333 of record JAFGLX010000183.1, on the reverse strand, counting down.
TCCTCTTAACATGCCTTTTTGTATTATACAGAATACTGTATATCCCTTTCATTATTAAGCCTTTGATCTATATCTACAGGCTGAGCAGGCATATCAAGGAGCAAGGTATTTACCAATCTGTCTATCCTTGATGCCAGGGCGTTATCATCGGAACCTTTGGCTGAAAGCAAGTCGCCCAAATCATCTATAGTGATGCTATCCCTGTCGCTCAAAGTGTGTATAACACTTAAAAGTTTTAGCGCAAGGTCATCTCTCTCCCTTATATTCTCTTTCGTAGTATGCGCTGCCATAATGCCTGCAACCAAAATCTCAGTTCTATAAATACAGGCCTTACCCCTTACTCGCTCCTGATATTTAACGGGCAATATGGGCGAATTCGCTATGATGTCTCTTATGCCGTCTACTATTTCGCCTTGTGCGCCCCTTCGCACTCTGTCAAGTTCTGTATCAAAAGCGATAATCGCGTGAGCGTGTTTCGGTATTCTGCCTACAAGAGTATCTAACCTCGAGAATGCCACTACGCGCAGTTTTGAGATATTTTTGACACCGTAAACATCTTCTACATATTTTCTCACTTCTTTGGTGTTCAGATTCATGCCCTGTTGTATGAATACCGTGCACGGCTCCCCTATATAAGTCGCCAGGTTAGCGCCAAACGCCTGTGCGACACGTTTCACTACGTCTTTTCCTTTCTCTACAATCAGCTCTTCTTCCGTCTTTCCGGCGCCTTCTTCCGGTCCGGCCACTGGTCCCCCATTATCACCTTCTTCAACTGAAGAACCCTTTTGCGGTACTTCGGTTTCGTTAACGGGCTTTCCTATATCTTTTCCAGGATAAGACCTTAACACTTCTGCCTCTGAAGAAGCCGTGATTGTGTATACATCTTTTACGTCGGCCGGTATAAATATAGCCTGCCCGTTCTTCAGGGTTTCAGCTGGCTCCCCTACTCGCGCAACCGTTACCGTGCCTTTGGTTACAAGAAGCTGCTCGAAGTCACCTTTTGCTCCTCTCGGCTCTACGGATATCTTTGCCTTTTCGGATTCACCTTTTCCGCTTAATGTGAGCTTATGCATAACCCATAACTCCTGCGGCTGTACCGGGTATGTGCCTTCTATAACCGACTGGGCCTTGGCATTTTCCACGTGCTGATATCTGGATGTAACGTCACCGGCTTGGCTTGTTATGTCAAAACTCGTAATATCCTCAAAACCTTCCGGTCTTAAGGCGTTTATCATTATATCTATCGCTTCCACCTCTGCCTCGAGTGCTGCCTCAAGGCTGTCGTCTTTCGCCTTTGGTACCCTATTACCGATGGCCAAAAGATTTTTGCCGCACAGGTTCTTTCTGGGCACAACCTTTCCATTCTTATAAGACAAAGGCGAATCAAAATCAAAAGGACTAAGCGTTACATCAGACATGTTCATTATCTCCGCTGTAGCAAACTTCTCTTCTCCTCCCGGATTTTTACCGGCGGAGAAAGTTACCCATGATTCATGCTTGGCATCCGGGTGGCTGCCGTAAGGATGCATCTGGAAGGAGCCCACTATTCTGTGGAGAATCCCGCCTCTTTCGTCACCCGCCGGAGCCATGATAATCTGTCCGTCCTTAAGCTCGGTATGCAAGAAGAAACTTACCAGCTTCTCCCTGTTTTTGCGCATTCTCTCCCATAGCGTACGGTCATAACCGGGTTTCATGATTTCCTCGGGTATGGCGGGTGTTATTTCACTCGCGCTCCATCCTCTGTCATACTGTTCTTCCACCCACTTATCGTAATTTTTAAGGAATTCGTTCTTGAACTCAGCTTCGGTTAACCCTTCCTTGAAACTTCCCATTAATTCATATATAAGGCGCCTTTCTATCTCCGAGGCTTTTCGGAATTCAGAAAGCGCTCCTTCCTCTTCTATCTTCTTGTTAAATGCTATATATACTCTCGGTTTGGTGCGCGGAGAGAGACTCTTGGTAAAATACGGCACGCTCTCAAAACGCTTGCCGAGTATTTCAGGATACGTCTCTACCAGCTCTTTAAATGTAATAGGGGCTAACTCTACTTTCTCCTCGCCAGTTCCCACGCTAATCGCCGTACCGGCTATAACGTCAGGGAGTTTCTTATCGCCTGTCGGTATTGTAAAGTAATGCCAGATTTCGGCTATGTTCTCACCGGGCTTCCCGAGAAGTAAAGCGTTTCCTTCTCCACCCCAGTCGTAACGTACAACGTTGTTGCCGGTTTCTTCACTTATAAACGTTTTTCTTAATTCCGCGAGCTTCTTCTGTCTCATCGCGTGGGCAGCGATTCTATTAGCTAACAGCTTAGGCGATTTGCTACCAACTTCCTCAGGTGTAACCCTCACTACATCAACAGGGCTTGGTGTATAAGGGATCCATTTGTCATGCACACCTTCTTCCCTTAGATAGATGACAACTGTCGGCACGCGTAGGGCTCCACCTATGTGCTTGGGAGCCGAGCTGTAGCATATAAGCTGTTCACTTTTACCTATCAAAGCAGAAAATCCTCCCAAAGTTGTACTTACGGTTACCACTTTGGGTGTTTTTGTTTCCGTGACTGCTGTTATATTTGCGCCATCTATATGGCCAACTGCTACATGACGTTTCTCTAATTCGCTAACAACGGCATTTACCCGTTCCACTTCCCGCCTGTCACCTTTTGACATTATTACGTTTCTTCCTGTCGCCAAAATATTCTGAACAAGGTCAGCTTCAAATTGTACGCTAATCTGTTTGCTCTCATCGCCACCCGTTCCCAGAGTAAGAGTTACAAAGTTTTGGTTTTCCAGATGCGCGGCTCTTAATATCTCATCCGCTAACTGGTTATGTTTAGGCCCTACACTGGCATACGCGTAACTTCGCCTAAAAGCCGAGCCCTGTTCTTTGTCGAAAATTTCATACAGCCATCTGTCGATTTCTTCGCTAAGAGTAACATCTCCTTCGGTAATTTCCTCATAATACATGTAGTTTCTGGGGGCTGTCGCGGCCGGTAGAGCCGGAAAGACGCCAAAATGCGTATTTCTTACACTTATATCAAAGACAAGTGCCTCCTCGCCTTTTTGTAAACCTCTCAATTCATTTTCGACTGCCTCACGCACAGCCCCGGCATTAAGCGCCCTTGCCGCAAAAACCGTTTCCTTCGCCTGTTTAATAGGTATTAATCTAATGGCGTTATCGCCACCGTATAAGTCTTCTCCGTTTGGCGCTCCCACAAACACTATTTCTGCATGGGGCAACATCCTTTTCACTTTAGTAAATATGACACTATTCATAGCTATATCCCCACCCGGTTTTAACCTCGATATAACTATGATTTTCTTTATCTTTTCCCGGTCGGTTACTCCTCTTTTCGCAAGTGACTGAACTTTACCAAGTTCTGCATGCAGGCCTGCCATATCCTCTTCACTCATTAGGCCGTATTCTGTAAGGTTTTTGTCGAGTTTTTCCCACGGGTGACCGCTTACCTTTCTTGCCACTTGTAATGTCTGTGCGATAACCCTATCATGAACCAGCATCTCACGCTGACTATGGAAATCCGAAAGCCAATTGCCTATGCCGTATAACCACGAAGGATAAGCAGCCTTTGCGATTTCCTCGTTCCTATGCGTAATAAGTAGCGCGAGAGCTTCTATGTCGTCTCTCAAGACACCTTTTGTATTCGCATAACATATTCTAAAGCTTCCCACGATTTTACCATTTTCAAAATCTTCTTTACTACCGCCCATCTGCTCGGCATAAGCTTTGGCAAGTGCCGGAGTCATTTCGTTGCGTTCAATTGATGCCTTAATTGCCGTAAGTCTTGTTTTGGCTTCTTTGGCGAAGTCCGTAACGCTCGCCAGCTTAACCATGCCTTCATACAGAGCATCGGGACCATAGACATAAATATGCCTTCCGCTGCCTTCAAGACAGCTTATAACTATAGTATTTTCCGCATTTGTCATTCCGACAATGCCCTGTTCGCAATAAACCGCGCAATTCTCGGATGCCTGTATCACGCTAAACCCGTTCAGGCCGAGCGTTTCCACATTGGTGCCTACTGTATTAAACTTTTTGTCTGTTCTAGGTGCTTTCGGTAACGATTTTATTGACGGTTCGGCAAAAGCTCCGAGTAACTCCGAGCCTCTGACGAATTCCGTGATGCCCTTTACCTGCTTGGATGATTTCACAGGTGCAACGATAAGCGCTTTCTTATCCTTTTCATACGCTATCGCCAACCCCTTGGCGCCTTTTACATGAACATGGGTATCGGTATCGCCTTCATTTAAAAGAATATTACATCCCGTAACGCCGTTTCCTATCTCAATATTGGCCACGGCAGCCGGTGTATTAGGCCTTATGTAGTTTTCACCTACTTTTTCACTCGGCCATACCGCTCTCAAACTGCCCTGTCCGCCAACCCATTCCTGCGCTACGGCCTGTCCGAACGGAGCGACAGCCACTCCGAATTGCTTCGGGCCATTTCCTTCAACAGGCGCGATTGCCTGCACTATACTTTTCTCAAAAGCTGTATGTATTTGGGCTTTCCTGCCCTTATGGGCGTCCGAAACAAAGTAGTTATAAACGGATTGGGTTACTTCTCTTTCGGATTCCATTCCTATAGAACTGTACAGTTCGGTTAGTTTTACGTAGTCTTCCGGCCTTAGATTAGCGAACATTTTGAGAAGATAATCAGCCCTAAATATGAACATGCTCGCGTTATAACTTGCCTTTTCGCTAAGATATCTTTTCATTGTATCGCTATCGGCTTTTCCGTCCGGCAGGCTCGGTTTCTCATGAAATTTCGCTACTGAATAAACCCCTTCCATCGCGGTGCCAAGGTTGGGATTAACTACTATGTATCCTTTATTACCGTCCGCCGTCTTTTGGCCGCTTGCGATAGCCCGAAGCTCTTCTTCTGTAGGTGGATTGCCCAAAAAAGCGACTGTGGGCTCTAAGTAAGCTATGGTCTCGGCTCTCTCAAGCGCCGTTTTTAATTCATCCATGACACCTTTTTTCGGCGTTAAAACAAGGTCTGACCTTTCCGCCACTATTACGGTATCGGGTCCGCGGAGCCTACTTATATATACCGCGGCAAAGCCTAATAGAGCAGATTTCTCAAGCGCAACGGTATTCCCTTCCGAATCGATGCCTTTATATTCAGGAATAAAGTTTTCTTCGGGTATACCCATTCCCTCAACTTCTTTTTTCGCCTCTTTTATCATCTCCTCTTCTATGATGAAAAATATGTCTTTGGGACTCGTGCCTGTCGCTATCGCTCTCTCGGCCGCGTATTTAACATTGGATTTTCCGAAAAGTTTAGTAAAAGGCTTTAAAACGGTCCAGCTAAAAGGCGCGAATCCGGCCCCTCTTCCTCCTACAGGAATTAGAGTTACGACTTTTTTGGACGCAGCCGCTTCCTTAGTAATCTCTTGTGCAATAGAAATTATCACAGCCTGATATTCATCAGGGAGATACTGTATAGCGTCATTTAACACGCCTCGGGCGAATATCGGGTATCGCGAAGCGGCATTTTTAAGCGCTTTTTTGACAAGCGCTTTTCTCCCGGAAGCTTCAAGCACCATGAGAGCCGCATTGATTAGCTTACGAGGTAATCCGCTTTCTAAAACGGATTTTTCGTTTTCAAAAATTTCCTTGAAACTTTCGTTCAGTTCGTACTCTAATACGCTTTCCTTAAGCAGGTTATATAAATCACTCTGGTAAATATACCGGGAAGGAAATACGCCGGGGAAGCGCATTGACAAAACGGGAAGCGTTATGTCAAGGATGAGAACGCACAAATTTGCTGTGAAGTACAATGCCAATAACGTTGGGAAACTCTGGAAGAAGTAGCTATATAATAGAGGTAAGGCTATTCCGAATACAAGATTAGACTCCATGCCGGCTAGAACCGGAGGCCCTCTTACCTCACCCGGTATACCTTTAAATAAATGGCTTAACCTTATATCCTTTAGTTTCAGGCGGCCCTTCATCAAACCTTCTGCCATATGCCCGAGCTCGTGTGTTATAACGCCGGGTGAAAGCAATACGCGTATAATCCAGTTTGCCTTTTCGGAACGGGATACGTGCGCGGCGAGGGTATAAGTTCGTGTTTTTGCTTCTTCCGCGGGAATATCTACTTGGACGATGCGGTTTACTGCGTTTAGCATTGCATGAAAAGCTTTTTGTTTATTTTGATCTTGCAACTCATAGACCAAACCACCGAGGGCTTTCAGTGCCAGGCCGGGATTGGCTTGATTAGCCACTACTTCAACTATAGCTTCTACTGCGAGATCGTATGTTTCCGGCGCACGCTTATCCATGGCGTATGTTACTACAGTGTCTATATACCCTACGGCTTCAGTTTCCCTGACGGCTTCTGATAAATCCTGTTTTGCCAGTGCTTTTTTAACCTCGTTGCATAACCATTTATAACGATTGGCAAGTATAAACGACCTTGGAGTATGCCTCCTTAGCAAAATTCTGGAGGTGTCGGGTTCCCAGATTATATCTGCACATTCTTCCATATCATTTGCTAACATATCATTCTTTTCCCAGATCATCTTCTCCAGAGCATCTTGAACTATTTCTCTTTCCGTAAGGCCTCTGGTACCTCCTTCTTCTATGGGAAGCATATCACGGGGAACCTTTTGCTCAAGCCGGGTTTTATCCGATTCAGCCACTATGCCTATAATCAAGGTGCCTATATTGTTTCTAAGCTGTGGGTCATTTATAGCTGTAACACCTTCCACTATTATTATCGGAACGGGATTAATAGGGTGGCCTTGCGTGATAGTGCCGGCATGCTTATCCGTACCTTTAGCCTTAACGGGCACGCCATACCCTTCATCTCCGCCGTGTATTAATTCATTAAGGTCTCCTACCATTTCACCCATTTCATACATGCCACCCCCTATTATGATAGGCATTCTCTCTTTACGGCCATTTTCTCCAAACACTACGCGATACCTTACTTCGGTCTCAAAGAGGTGGTGGTCTGTACCTATAATAACCATATCTTTGTCGGTTAAACCGCATGTTGGATTTTGCTTTATGTAAGCCTTCAACTTTTTGCATATCCCCTGGGCAAGGGTGCTTTTACCCTGTCCGCCGGCACCCGCAATCATTATAACCTGTTTTTCGTGACCACTGCCTGTCCTCACTTGTTCTAATCTCTTAGTCATAATTTGCCGGGCAATCAAATCAGCCATTTTACTGCCATTTAACATGGCATAGTTCTTTCTGGCCTTATCCAGTGGATCCCTTCTCATGGAAACTTCATTACCGAATTTTGTCAAATAGGTATCGTAAATTCCCCATTCGGGAGTATTCCAGGCTAGCAGACTTTTATTCTGCGCGTCTGCCCAGTCAACAACAAGCATTGTTCTCTTAGCCTTTGCCACTGCTTCGGTCGCGGCACGGGCTTCATCTGTGCTACAAGCCTTTGTGCGTAATTCTAATAACTTCGCCTGAGGACTTTTGCCATCAGCCTCCGGGGTGTTTATATAGGCAGCTATTCTCGCCTCTGCCTCTTTTTCTTTCTCTCCAATTTCCTGCAAAAACTTTTTTTCTAGGTCTTTAGATGCCGGAAGTTCAATTTTGGCAAAATCTTTTATAGGTGTTCTTGGCTTTATTTCCGGAAGAAAAACAAATCCTTCTTCTCCTGGAGTAATCCAGTCATATTGAAATACATTCTCCTCTAACACTTCTTGGCTTAATATTTTGTCCTCATTGCGCAGTTTTAGTAGAGTATCGCGGATTTCCTCAAGTGTATGGCCTGTCTCGACAAGATGTCTTATAAATAGGGTGAGACGCCTGGTCTCATTAAGTCTAAGGCCAGCAAACGATTTTTCTTCATTACTTATCCTTTCCGCTAATATTTTTATAGTATCGTTTAGCGCTCTGTTGAAACTGTCTGTTATATCTTTTGCAGGTTTATACTGACGCAACGCATAGAAGAGGTAATCGATGTTATGGGTTTCGACTGCATAAGTAAGAAATAATATATCTAAATCGCTCAGATCCCGCTTATCAGCGGCAGGGCTATTGACGCACAACTCCGCATTTGTAGCAAATGAATGTCGCGTGCCTATTTCAGCTGAACGCTGAAATTTCGATGCAAACTCATGAACAATCGCTGCGGCAACATCGTATTTCGTCACGGGCGTAAAATAGGGGTCGTGTTTTTTATTCGCCTCATCCCCCTCTACAAAACGTCTCCAGAATTCTCTGGTGAAGTATAAAGCTCCATATAAACCACGTTTATCATCTCTTCTTCTATCAAAAAAGCACAATACCCCTAATAACCTCGCCTGCTTTCTGCTAAAGAGTAATTCCTTGCCTTTATCAATAAGGCCTATACGGACTTTATGACTCTGAAACAATTCCAACAGCAGGTCTTTCTTATACTTTTTACGTGTAGGACTGTTCTTGATAAGCTGTAATACTTCTTCCGGGCAATCCACATATTCTATCGCACCCATGCTCTTTTCTTTTTCCCTGTCAACAATACTGAAAAGTCTTTCGTTCTCCTCAGCTGTTAAATTCGGCGTAGTAGGCGCTCTCTTGGCGGTGTCTCCTCCGTTTTGTGGCGTATCGCTATCTTTGGCTGAATAGCCTGAAGCGTCTTCCTGTGACGTTATTTTTTGGGGTGTTTGCGCCGATTCTTTGACAGCGGTATCGGCTTTTTCTGCGAATAATTCATCTATTCGCCTCTCTATTATATTTACTATTCGGTTTTCGCTCTCGCCGTCTATAACAGGCTTTCTTTTGTCCCTGTTTATCCGGGCGATACCCTTGCGCACGGAATCTACCAGCAACCCGCTTACTATAGTTCTATCTGAAACTTTAACTCCCTGTCTCCCTAAAGCGGGCAAAACATCATCGAACCATTCATGGACGTACTCTTCCGTCCACGCGCCCTTAAATTCTGCGGCATGTCTTGTTTTTAAGACTCCCCGTACGTGCTCCGCGAAAAGGTCCGATAAAAGCCATGTGGCAAGCTTGGAAGTCTCTTTCTCGGTCTCTACCAGAAGTTCCTCAAAAGGTGTTTTTTGACCCGTTAAAACCGATATATAAGGGCTTTCCGCATCTTTTGTTATGACCGGGCTTATGACAAGGTAGGAGAGGCCTTTCTCCTCCAGGAGATTACTTATTCCTTTTGTATGGAAACCGCCCGTTATAAGAACGGCGGCTTTAGCTTTACTCTTGTCCATACCGTTTAATACGTTCTTGAGAAGTATGTCATCGCGCTTTAAGGCAATCTCGTAGAAATCCACGAGCTTGGGAAATACATAGGTCAACTCGGAAGGCGCCTCTTTTGCTTCGTAGGCAAGGCCGAAACGCGTGGCATTTTTATTTATAAAATCGATGAACTTATCCGGGGCAAAGTCCTGTTTGTTGGCAAGGTAGTATTCGTATTCTTTGTTTGACAGTTCAATATTTATAAATCCTATGATTGTATTGACGTTTGTCCAGAACCTGTCCAAAGTTCTCTGGTCATCATTAACGAACATTCTTTCTTTAATGTCGCCGACCAACGATTCTATTTCATCAAAAAGCTTCTCGTGTTCAATTTTGCTATATATCCGGGCATAAATAATGTATCGGGCGAGGTTATTGTATTCCTCCGTAAGCGAAATTTTCTGTTCTTTGGCAAGCTCCGCCAAAAAGGCATAGAATTTGTTGTTGTCTATCTTGCCGAGCTTGAATTCAAGGCTCTTATTAACGAGCTCGGAAAGCTTATCCTTTTCCAACGTTTTGCTCAGTTTGTCTATAAGTTGCGCTCGTTCTTCATTTACAGTATCAAAATTTATGTCCTTCTCCAGCTTAAGAGTCTCTGTCAGGATTTTAAAATTTTCATACTGGTTTGTGTCAATTTTTTTGGATTTTGCAAGGCCGCCCAAATATCTGGCGTAATCTGCGAATTGGATTTCTTTTCTCTTATGTTCGGTTATTTTTTCATCAAGTTCCGCCAGTTCCTTGGAATATATGTATTTTTTAAAGCGGGAAAGCGCTGTCTTGACGTCCGAGTAATATTTAACGAATTCGTCCTTGTAAGGGTAACTTTCCAGAAAGGAGTTAAGATTCTTAACGTAATAATCCCTGTTTTCCGCTCCATAGATAGTGAACGGGTAATCGCTCGTTATTGACAGGAATTCCGCGCCGGTTATTTCGCCTTTTTTCATGAAATAGTCGGCCACTTCCCGCCTGATTTCCGCGTCCGGAAATGCCTTGAACCAGCTTGTGTCAACCACGCCGTCCGCGCCCTCTACGGCTACAAAATCTATATGATAATTTTTTATAAGCTCTTCCAGGATTTTGGATATGTTGGTTTGTGCCTCATAGTTGCAGTGGGCATCCTGAATATGAATAATAAGCCTTGAGTCTTTGCCGCGATATCTATTCTTTATGGTTCCGATTTGTGTCGAGATACCGATATTGTCCAACGATACAACACTCGCGGAATCGGTTTTTGCCGACACACCCCTATCGTCTATCGTCGCAAAACTTATGTTGTAAAAAAGAAATGTCTGCACTAAAAGAATTGATACGATTTTCACTAAAATATTCTTTCTAAAGGCGCAAAACCCATTACTCTTCATTTTTTACCTCCTACAAAAGTACCTAAAGTACATTTTATATTTAGCGATTGTGTTGTTCCAATAATATTTCTCACTTTTTTATATTCTAACCTCGTTTTACATTTAAAGTATATCATATATAGAGCGATTGGTTGTCACAGTAATGTAACAAGAGCGTAAAAGTTATATGCGACTTATTGACGGGCAAATAATGCATACGTCTACTTTTTAAGTTTCTTTAGTATCTATTTAAAAAAACGGTGCCGCGCGCCTACCGGCCGCTTGGCAGAACCGGTAAGCGCGGGCACGCCCCGCATTCCAACGCGAAATGCGAGGATTGGCAAATCTGTAATTTCAAATATCTCGCAGCTGATTCCAGCGATTTAAGAAAGATTACAGTGATTACAACACTTTTAATCGCTGTAATCTCTTTTTTATCTCTGTAATCCCTATTATCAATTCACATACTTTCGTGTTCATATCGTATTATGCTTTCGTTAGGACTTCTTCGGTGTATAGCCTGTATTTACGGAATTCCTCCTCATATTCAAGCGGAGCGACCGGCGGTATATATCTATACCAGTTCGTATCCGGCATTAGGCTCTCCATTGTGCCTGGCTGCACGGCCTCGTTCTTCCTGGCAAGGAGTTCAAATGCCCATCTGTAGAGTCCTATGTTGTACGCGCTCTTTTCAGCGAGTTCTATAAAGAGGAATCCCTTATCGCGCTCCGTATCTTTCTCAAACTCGCCTTCTAACCCCGCGAAAACTATATCTTTTCTCTCGACACCAGTTCTTTTCTTTATCTCCTGATAGAGTTCTTCCATGTTGAGCTTCTCTCCGTCTGACTTTAATATCACGTTTTTCCTGTCGATTACGCCCGCGAGGCCTCTTGCGCCAAGGTATGAATCGATATCAGACTCTGACTTTATCCTTGAATCCGTTATTACAAGCACGTCCTTTATCGGGTCGTTATTCTCCGCAACGTTCATAACCCTTCTTCTTTCCTTTATATCGACTGAAAGCGGCAGGCCTCTCTGCTCTATACCCGTTGTCCATACGGCGCATTTTGTTCTCTTATCATCCCTGGTTGCCTTTAGTTCTCTAATTGTAGCGGGATTATATATAAGCCCGAGCGCCTTGGCGTGGCTGTCGTATATCTTCATTGTTTCCAGCTCAAAAAGGCTTGACTCGTTTAGTTTCAAATAAGGAACGGGCTGGTATATATTAAGGTAAGCTGCCAGTCCTTCACGCGTCATATTTTTCAAATCGGGAGAAACAGTCGAGAAAAGCTCCGCGTTAGCCCTGTCAATAAATAGGCCTATTATCCTCTTGGCTTCTCTATCCTTAAGATTAAAATCCAAAAGCGCCGAAGAAACAACGGCTTTTCGATTTACGACCTCCCTGCGCGCTATTTCCTCAAGTGTTTCGACGTTTTCTTTTTCATTTCCCTCTAAAAATACAATGCGCGTGTTTGCGCCGAATGAATTTATAATCGCTTCGGCATGCGCCCTTTCCGCTTGGGACATACCATTCGCCTGCACGCCAAATACGATTCTCTGATTTGTGAATGCTTTATGCAAGTCACTATCCTGGCGATAAAATTTAAACATAATAGGAAGAACTGTGTCCGTTAAAAAGACAAGTAGATTTATGCCGGAGAATATGGCAAGCAACGTAGGCATGCGGCCGAATACTAATATAGATACAATAGGTGGCGCTACGCCCAATATGGCGTTCACTAACATACCGATAAGGGCCGGCGGACCTCTTACCTCGCCGGGCGTACCTTGTAACAAATGCATTGGTTTTATGTCTTTTAGCGCTATACGACCGGTTATCAAACCTTCCGCTATATGGCTTAATTCGTGGGGTATGATGCCGAGCGAGAGCAAACTACGCGCAATCCAGTTAGCCTTTTCTGATCCGAATATATTCGTTGCGATTGATTCGGTTGGTCTTCCGCGTGAAAACATTGTCGGCGTCGACGCCCTGGACTGGCTTAGAGCCAAAAGGTCTATATCTTTTATATTCAGCGCTATTCTTTGAAGTTCGTTAAATATTTCTTTATCTTTACTATTTTGCAGGCCGTTTCTCATGAGAGCCAGCACACCATCTGCCACCAAACCCTTATTTGAGTCAATAAAATCTGCCAATAAATTTATGCTCAAATTGCGTAATTCAAAAAGGGGACTTTTGGAAAGTTCTACAAGTTTCCGCGTAAAGTTTGCCAGCATGTTTTTATCTCGGAAAACATTAAATTTATGGGCGCCCTCTACACCCATATTTGTGAGTTCGCTATGGAGCTCGACAAGCGGTATGCGCCTTCTGGATTTTTTCCTCATGAATATTATTTTCGCCAAGTGGTCCCATATAAAATCGCTTGACTCCTGCATATCTCTTATGAGAACATCTCTTCTTTCGTTAAATTGTTTAAAGACCAAATCCAGTAGTACGTATTCCATGGGATATCCTCTTGTCCCGCCTTCTTCTTTAGGTATAATGTCTCTTGCTATTTTTCTTTTGAGCCTTTCCGCGTCGGAAAATTCTGTAATAGCCAAATCTATGTCTGACAGCTCTCTGACAATAGGATTATTGCTCGCGTATACGCCCTGAACGATAATTACTCTTGTAGACGGCCCGCCTATAATAGGATATCTTTTTCTGAATTTATCGCCATGCTGGTCGTACGATTTCGCTACTATTTGTTCGCCCGCTATCAAGGCTTTTATATCCGAAACCAGGCCGGGCTCGCGGTACATAGAACCCCCTT
>JAFGLX010000182.1 GCA_016927795.1 Candidatus Omnitrophota bacterium | reverse complement strand
GTAATATATTGTAAGGGAGGTGAAAAATGAAAAAAATAGCAGTAGTAGGCCTGATTTTATTTCTTATTTCCGGAATAGCGTTCTCTGCGTATGCCGACGCAGGCGCTGTGGCAACGAAGGCTTCAAAGGATAAGGTTGCGTCATACAGGATGGATATCGGTGATAAGGCTGCCAGGGGATGCAAAAACATCGTACTGGGATGGACGGAACTGCCGAGAAGCATAATGTCTGTGAGCAAAGAAACGAATTTTGCATGGGGTCTTTTGGCCGGGACTTTCCAAGGAACACTCAAGGCAATGGCAAGGACCGCTTCCGGGGTCTGCGATGTTGTGACCGCTCCGTTAAATCCAAAAGGCGATCCGCTTGTCCAGCCAACGATAGACGTAGAATAGAACTTCTTTAACATACAGACAAAAACAGGCCCATTAAAAGGGCCTGTTTTTGTTTTTGGATTTTATTCCCAATAATACGTGTAGCCATGATAACCCGAAGACAATTCGTAAAAGGCGCTATGGGTTTCGGGGCGCTTCTTGTCGGCGCCGGCTTTTTAAGCAAAAATCTCTGCAAAGAAGTCCTCGCCGCAGCCTTCCACGAAAAAGAGGCGCGTTATTACAAAAAAATTGACGGCGAAACCGTAAGGTGCCTTTTGTGCCCCCACCAATGTACGCTCAAAAACGGTCAACGCAGTTTCTGCAGGGTGCGCGAACCGAAAGAGGGTAAACTATATACGCTTGTCTATGAACTGCCGTGTTCGGTGCACGTGGACCCTATCGAGAAAAAACCTATCTACCACATGCTGCCCGGTTCCAAATCTCTCAGCATAGCCACTGCCGGATGCAACTTAAGATGCAAATTCTGCCAAAACTGGCAGATATCCCAGGAACGTCCCGAAAACACCTTCGCGAGGTACCTGCCATGCAACGAAGTGGTAAAACAGGCCAAGGTCAACAATTGCCGCTCTATAGCGTATACATATTCGGAACCTACCGTATTTTACGAGTATATGCTTGACACCGCCAGAATCGCAAAGGCGCAAAATATAAAAAACGTGTGGGTTACGGGTGGTTTTATAAATATCGAACCGCTAGACGAACTGTGCGGGGCTATAGATGCGGCAAACATAGACCTTAAAGGTTTCAGCGACAAATACCTAAGCGAGGTGTGCTCCGAAAGACTGGAGCCTTTGCTTGCGACAATAAAGCGCGCCAAGGAAAAAGGCGTCTGGGTGGAAATAACGAATCTTGTCGTTCCCACCCTTAACGATGACATGTACATGATAAAAGACATGTGCATATGGATAAAAGAAAATCTCGGCACAGACACGCCTTTACATTTTTCGCGTTTCTGGCCCATGTATAAACTCAAAAATCTGCCGCCAACACCTCTGGAAACATTAAGGACAGCAAAAAAAACCGCTACCGACTGCGGGTTAAATTTTGTCTATATAGGTAATGTGCCGGAAGAGCGCTCCAGCGATACATACTGTCCCGGCTGCCATAAAAAACTAATACAACGCGTCGGTTATTTTGTGCTTGGAAACAATATCGTCAATTCCGCATGTAAGTTTTGTGGCTATAAAATCGCCGGCATCTGGACATGAGAAAATCGATTGCATATGCACTACTTGCAGCCGGTATAACCGCCATATCGGGCCAGATTATCCTGATCCGCGAACTATTCACATCGTTCTATGGGAATGAATTGTCAATCGGTTTCGTACTGGCCATATGGCTTCTGGGGGGTTCCATAGGCAGTGGCATCCTGGGGGGTCTCTATGCGGACAGGGTAAAGGACAAACTTTTTCTATTCTCTCTGGCCCAGTTTTTATCGGGCTTTTTTTTGCCGCTCGGGGTTTTTCTTGCCCGCGTATGGCGCAATATTTTCGGAATAGGAGCGGGCGAACTGGCGGGATTGCATTTTTTTCTTTTTTCGAGCCTATTTACGCTACTGCCTATCACCATCCTACTTGGATTTATTTTCGTACTGGGATGCAAAACGCTGCCGCAAAATCCCCGCTCATCGGACATAGGGCGCGTTTATTCGATAGAGGCGTTCGGTTCTGCGATCGGCGGTATACTTACTTCTTTTTTCATGCTGCGTTTTCTCGGAACTTTTCAAATAGCATTCATTCTTGCATCCCTCAACATGGTTGCGCCTATTTTTGTGCTTCGGTCTGAAAAAACGTATCGCGCCGCGGCAGTGAGATATCTCGCGGCCGTTCTGGTTGTTGCCTTAGGTTTTTTCGCGGCTTCGGGGGGCGTTGATTTTGTAAACAAAGAATCCAGCCGTATAAAGTGGGCCGGATTCAAGCTATTGGACAGTAAGGATTCCGTCTACGGCCGGATCGTCGTAACGGGTAAAAGCGGACAGCTTGATTTTTTTGACAACGGCCTGCTCCTTTTCAGCTCCAGCGAATCAATGGCGGCTGAAGAGGCGGTTCACTTTCCGCTCTCCTTTTCCGCCAGACCCGAAAAAATACTTCTTATAGGTGCAGCCGCGAGCGAGCTAATAAACGAGATTCTAAAATATAACGTTCTGTCGATAGACTATGTCGAGTTGGACCCGTTAATAGTCGATCTTTCAAAAAAATATCTGCCGGAATATCCGCTAAATACCGCCGCACGCAAAAAAATAAAAGTAATAAACACCGACGCGCGCTATTACGTAAAAAACGCGTCCGAGTACTATGACGCTGTTATCGTAAATCTCCCAAACCCATATACCGCGCAAATCAACCGGTTCTACACTAAAGAGTTCTTCGGAGAAGTAAAAAGGGTGCTCGCGCCTGGAGGAATATTAAGTTTCGGCGTAACTTCCAGCGAGAACTATTTGAGTCGCGAGCAGGCGCTATTTCTTAAAACACTATATGAAACAGCCCGTTCGGAATTTCCGGAAGTAAAGATTACCGCGGGCGATACGGCGTATTTTCTGATTTCAAATAAAAAAGGAACCATAGATCTGGATTACACAAACATAACTGGCGCATTAAAAAAACGCGGCATAACGACCGTCTATACGAAAGATTATTATCTATCGTCCCGGTTATCCCCCGAAAGGATAAAGTCATTATATTACGATTTAGCCAGAGTCGGCCGCGTAAAAAAGAATACGGATTTTTACCCGATTTCCTATTTCTATGACATGGTACTATGGAGCACTTATTTCAATTTCAGCATAGCCGGCTTTCTTATGTTCCTAACGGCCGGGCGCCTTTTCGCATTTTCGACCGTCGTTCTTTTTTTGATATTCTTCGCGTTCCTTTTGACCTCGCGCGGCAAGAATTTCAGAAAAAAAGCAGTGCTCTTTACGCTGGCAACCACGGGCTTTAGCGAGATATCGATCGAAATTATGATAGTGCTGGCATTTCAGATTATATACGGGTATCTCTACTATAAAATCGGCGTCATATTAACATCGTTCATGCTGGGGCTAGCCATTGGCAGCATCTATATAACGAAAAAACTCTCCCGGATTACCAGACCGTTTGCGCTTTACATAAAGATACAGGGTCTTATATTCGTTTATCCGGTAATACTCCTCGGGTTTTTTAAGCTGTTTTCGGTGTCGTCATATTTCCCCAAACTTAACCTTATCGGCGCCGATATTTTTGCCATACTGCCTTTTATTGCCGGCTTCGCCGGCGGTCTTCAGTACCCACTCGCAAACAAAATTTGTTTTACGGAGGCATCACGCCTTGGCCATATTGCCGGCGTCACCTACGCGGTGGACCTTCTTGGCTCCTTTGCAGGGGCAATTCTAATAAGCGCTCTTTTTATACCTGTAACTGGAATACCGCTTATATGTTTACTGCTAACAATTTTAAACTTCGCAGGCCTAGCGCTTCTCATAATAGCAACACGCACAACCAGTTGACTGCATAATATAATTATGATATACTGCTATACGTAAAAAACTGGAGGGGAAAACATGACAGCAAGGCCGAATGAAAGAAGACAGTATTTGAGAACCGAAACGCCTCTTAACGTGCGCATAATAAACAAGGAAAACGCCGTTTTTGAAGCGCTCACAAAGGATATTTCACCGCTGGGGTTAAGATTCGAGACAGGGAAAAGCATAGCGGATATAACCGATGAGTTAGAGCTTAAAATCGAACTGCCGAAAACTTTAAGCCCCGTACACACGAAGGCAAAAGTGGTGTGGAAAAAAAGACTTTCCAAACAGGATGATTCGCCTTTCGACATAGGCTGTGAATTCACGAGCATAGAAGAGGATAATAAGAATACCTTTTTAAAATATTTCTGCGATTTACTTTATAACCGCGCAAGCGGGAATAGCGCGAAAGGAGAGCAGTAAGTTGAAAACTTTCAAATTGGCACTTGTGTCGCTCTTGTTTGTTTTTCTGGCAGGGTGTGCAGGATTGGAACCACCTACGCCAGTGGAAATAATAAAGCGCCCTCTCGGGACCGAATCGGTAAAACTTGGAATGACCATGGATGAGGTCAGGAATGTGTGGGGCGACCCGGATCAGGTAAATCACGTAACGGATAAAGAAAAATGGGGCGGTGAAAGGACAGAGTGGGTATATATGTCAAGGACCTCCGTATTACCGGTAGACGCCGGGTATTTATTCAAGACAAAAAAGCTTTACTTTGACGGGAAGAATCTTACGAACATCGTTGAGGAGTAGGGTAACAATGCTGCGCATAATGTGTAAATCAAAAATAAACAGGGCTCGCATTACGCGAACGGACCTCTATTACGAAGGCAGCATAGGCATCGACAAAAAAATACTGGAGGCGGGCAATATCTACGCCAACGAATTCGTACAGGTCCTTAATCTCAATAACGGGGTAAGGTTCGAAACCTACGCGATAGAGGAAAAAGAAGATTCCGGTGCGATAGTCCTTTATGGACCTGCTGCGCGGCTGGGGCACCCCGGCGACTTAATAATTGTTATTTCCAAGGCTCTTGTGGAAGCCAGGGAGATCCAGAACACCAAAACAAAAATAGTTTATCTCGATTCCGACAATAAGGTCTTAAAGAAGTAAAATGACGTGCCTCAAGATAATAACAT
>JAFGLX010000181.1 GCA_016927795.1 Candidatus Omnitrophota bacterium | reverse complement strand
GGTGTTAGGTTCTCTTGCCAGAAAAAGGCCCTTTCTGGCAAGTTCGTAAAGTTTTCTTCCGTTGACTTTTTTGGCAGAATACATGGGTGGCAACTGCTTAATTTCACCCCTAAAATACGGCAATACCCTCTCTATGTCTTCGGCTTCTTTTATATACTGCGCTATACCCCTATCTTCCAAAACGTTCCCCTCTTTGTCGCCGGTATCGGTTGAGACTCCGAGGCGCATTACGGCATTGTATTCTTTATCGTAACCGGAAAATAACGCGAATTTTTTCGTGAATTTACCTACTAATATGATCAAGAGCCCCGTAGCCATAGGATCCAGCGTGCCCGCATGCCCCACCTTATGAAATCGGAACCTTTTTCTTATAAACTCGACAACATCGTGGCTTGTCATGCCTTCCGGTTTATCGATAAGAATTATCCCGTCTGTGCTATTGTCGCAACGCATTTTTAACCTTGTTTAAAACTTTGTTTTTTACACTGTCAAAACTTCCCATAACGGTGCAGCCGGAAGCGTTCCTGTGACCGCCACCGCCGAAAAATGACGCTATCTTGTTGACGTCGGCTTCTTTTGTGGACCTGAAGCTTACATGGAAAACGTTTTTCTTTTTTATGTCCTCCCTGAAAAACACCGCTACCTTTACGCCATCTATAGAACGGGCAAAGTTGACAGCATTTTCACAAGACGACGGTTGTGTACCGGTTAACATAAAATCATTTTTCCCCGCAGCGGCATAGGCTATACAGCCGCCTGAAGTTACTCTTATGCCGGAAAGGATGCGCCCTAAAAGCTTTATTTCCCCTTCTGTTTTGTTCTCATAGACATTCTTTGATACCTCGTAAGGCTTTATGCCGTAGCCTAAAAGTTCGCTTACAATCTCGTGTGTCGCCGCGGATGTGTTACTATAGTTAAACGAGCCTGTATCCGTAAGGATTGCTGTGTACAGATACAGCGCTGTCGGAGGCGTAATTTCGCAGCCTGTCTCGTTATACAGCTTGAAAATCATCTCACCGGCGGAGCTCGCCTCCTTGTCTATCCAGTTTATGTCTCCGAATTTCTCGTTACTTATGTGGTGGTCGATATTAATTACATAATCTATTTTTTTGACCACGTTTTTTACTCTCCCCGTTCTCCCGATATTGGGGCAGTCCAAAACTATCGCGGCTTCGAATTTTCTCTCTTTTTTGCCCAATTTATTTTTAACGAGACCTGCGTCCGGTAGAAATCGATAGCGGGCCGGTACGGCATCACTGTCGAGTATTGTCGAATTTTTACCCATACATTTCAAAAGGTTAGCCATTGCCAATTGGCTGCCCAAAGAATCTCCCTCGAGGTTTACGTGTGAAGTAATAAGAAAGTTGTTGAATCTTCTAATCTTTTCCGTTATCGCTTTTAAATCGCTCATTATTTTCCTCTCTGTGTAGTTTATTAAAAATTTCATTCATGCGTTCCGTATAAGCGAATCTTTCATCGAATATAAACGAAATATCGGTCGCATATCTAAGTTTGAGCTCGTCTGCCAGGCGTTTGCGAACAAAATTCTTCGCGCTCTTTAAACCGCGCGCCACAAGTTTCTTCTTCTTATCATCGCCCAGGACGCTATAGTATAACTTCGCCGACCTCAGATCGGCGGTTACGGTAACCCTGGTTACCGTGATAACCCCTTTAAGCCGCGGGTCCTTTAGCTCACTGTGTACGATCTCGCTTGCTAGCCGCCGAAGCGCCTCTGCCACTCTTTCGGAACGCCTTGTCATAATGCCTCTTCTTTATTGCGTACATTTTAAATCGGGCCGGACTGTCTCCAGTTGCATTTTTTCGAAACATGGCTCCGATTTTTTCAGGTTTTCTTAAATAATCTCCATGCTGCAGTCAATGACAAAAATATATCTTTTACTCTCAAAAAAATTCTTTACCCTGTTCAGTGTGCCATCTATGTGTCTTTTCTCGTTTGCCACACATGAAATCCCGAGACTCGCAATTTGCCATTTATCATGATGCCCTATTTCAGCGATAGAAACGTTAAAAACATTCCTCACCCCGTCTTTAAGGCGCTGTAATACCATTCTTTTTTCCTTCAGGGTTCGGCTCTCCGGTATCTGAAAATCGATTTTAAGAATACCTACGTGTACCAATGCCATCTGTCAACAACAAGTAAACTTTTGGGCCGCCATTTCCTTAAGCCGCCTCTCTGGTTGTATAGTAATAACGCTTTACCAACTTTTTCGCGAATTCCAGTTCGTCTTTTTTTGTGGTTACTTTTTCGTCGATTTTCATGCGTAAAACCGCATTTAGTATTTTCGCGTACATCGGTCCGGGTGTTATACCCAGTTTTTTAATATCCTCGCCGCCCATCTTTATCCTTACCCTGTTGTATTTCGAAAAAAAATCGCCTATTCTGGAAAGAGCCATTTTGTTTTTAAGCTTCGACCTCAAGAACAGAATCTCCTCAAACGACATGGGCTCAAGAATACTGTAAATACTGCTGGGCTTTATCGCTTTCTTCGAGATGCGAAGCGCTGCATTTTTCGCGTTTTTCTTGCACGAAAGCAGTCTCGTGCGGTCGCAACTGCGCAACGCAAACTTGTCACATATATATCTGGCCTCTTCCGTATTGAGATTTTCCAAAAGCGCCATAAAATATATAAGCCAGAGGTCTATGTGTCTCCTTTTCGTTATAGTTCCGGTATACCATTTGAGAGAATCTTTTATGCGCGAAAAGGCGATTACGGTGTGCTTGCCAACCCGTATTTTACTGTGTACAAAACGTAATTCATGCAAATTCTTCATTCTGACAATAGCTTTTGCCGGGTATTCCTCCTGGAGTATCAGGATAAGCTCGTCTCTTATCCTATGGTGCTGTGTTTTAGAGAACATGCCTTTGTGTATAGCATTCTTTATAAGGCGCTCGGTGTACCGGTCTATGCAAAAATTGAAACGCTGCTCAAACCTTACAGCCCGGAATATCCGCGTAGGGTCGTCTATAAAGCTTCCGTCGTGCAGAACTCTTATGACGCCATTCTCCAAGTCTTTTTCGCCACCGAAAAAATCTATAAGTTGGCCGAAGCTATTCCTGTTAAGACTGGCTGCCATCGCGTTTATGGTAAAATCCCTTCTCTGCAAATCGTCCTTAAGCGAGCTAAAAAAAACCGTGGGTAAGGCTGCCGGTTTCTCGTAAGATTCTTTCCGCGCCGTAGCGAAGTCTATCTTGAATTTATGGGCGTGCGGAAGGCTACCTTTTTTTGACGGCAATTTCCCTCCGTTTTGCGGTTTGCGCAACCCTTTGGGCCATTCCATTATGACGGTCGAGGTTCCGAATTTACGGTAAGCTACAAGGCTTCCTTTTAATATATCCGCGAGTTTCCTGCCGAAAGATATAGCGTCGCCCTCAACAACAATGTCGATGTCGTAATTTCTCACATTAAGCAAGACGTCCCTTACGAAACCGCCTACAACAAAGGCCCGCAGGCCGTTATGGTTGGCGCATTGCCCTATCGTGCGCAATATGTCCAGAATCTGTCTCGGCAACAATCTCTTCATTTTAGTGGATATGTTAAGCTGTGCTCTTCTTTTCACGTAGGACGGTTTTCTTTTAAAAAATATGTCTTTATGAACGCTCTTGAGGACGTCTGTGCGTGTTACAATACCAACTAATTTTCTGTTCTTCAGCACCGGAAGCCTGCCTATGTTATTCTCGAACATTATTTTTTGTATCGTATGTAACGGCGCATCAGGACTTATGGTTACAACATTACGCGACATGTATCCTTTTACCGATGCATGCGCATAATTAAACTTTACCGCCTTCTGTATGTCGCCATTTGTAATAATGCCAGCGATCCTGGCGCCCTCGGTAACAGGCGCTCCCTTCAGGCGTAATTTCTCAAGCATGTTTTTTGCCTCTTGTATGTTCTTGCCGGATGGGATAACCTTTACGGGATAGCTCATTATGTCCTGTGCGAAAATCTTTGCCTTTATGCTGGTCCGCAGAATATCTGTGAGTTTTTTTTCAACCGTCGCTATGTCCGTTCCATCAATTTTTGCGCTTGCGGCACTCCTGTGGCCTCCTCCCCCGAAATGCGCAAGTGTCCTGTTCACGTCTACTTCCTTCAACCTGCTGCGCGCTATAATCCTGACTTTCTTACCGATTTCAAATAATACAAAAAGGACCGGAAAATTCTCGACGTCCTGCAGCTTACGCACGATAGTGCCCAACTCTCCTATAAAATGCTTTATAGTGCCGCGCGCTATTGAAATATTTACGCCGTTTACGGTTATTATCTTTGTAGACGCGATAAGTGCCGTCAGAAACGTAAGTTCCTCTTCGGTCAGCTTTCTGTTAAGATATGAAGAAACCGCCTGCAGATTAGCGCCTTTCGAAAGCAAAAAACTCACCGTGTCGACATCCAGGCTTGTTGTCGTTCTGTACGTAAGGGAGCCTGTTTCCTCGTATATTCCGAGAAGCATGATAGTGGCTTCGAGCGGAGAGATTTTTAGAGATTTTTGCTTTCTCAATATGTCGATTAATATGGAAACTGTAGCGCCGACCTCCTGGAACACGTCCTTATCCGCCTTTATATCATGCGGCGAACGCGGATGGTGATCGTATATATGCACCTCAAGGGAGGGGTCACCGAGTAACTCTCCGGCCATGCCTATCCTTGACTTATGCCTTGTATCGACTATAACAAGTCTTTTAATGCCGCGGAAGTCGCACGTCCGTTCCTTTTCAATGTTTATTTTGTCCTTAACGAGGCTTAAGAACTCCCTCACCGCTCTTTCCTGCGAACCGGGCAATAAAAGTTTTGAATGAGGATAAAGTTTTCGCGCGGCCACAAGAGAACTGAACGCGTCAAAATCCGCGTTGTTATGCGTCACTATAAGGTCCATAATTAACTATTCCAATAATTACGAGAGACGAAGGACGATACGATCTGTACTTAAGTATTTGTCTTTCGCCCCTCATCCCCTTCGGGGAGGCTACGCTCCAGCCTGCACGCCTTCATCCCTCGTAACGTAGCTTTTACGGTTACCCTCTCGGGTGGTATTTCCTGTGTATCCCTTTTAATCTAGTCTTGTTTATATGCGTATAAATCTGTGTAGTGGATATATCTGCATGCCCGAGCATTTCCTGGACACTCCTTAAATCCGCGCCTTTTTCCAAAAGGTGGGTTGCAAAAGAATGTCTTAATGTATGGGGTGTTATATCTTTTTTTATTCCGGCGATTTTCGCGTATTTTTTCAGCATTTTCCAGAAAGATTGTCGTGACATACGCTTGCCGAGTCTTGACAAAAAAAGGTGCTTATCATGCGTTTTTTTCGATAATTTCGATCTGCATTTTCCAAGATACTTCAAAAGCGCGATTTTGGCTTTTTGTCCGACCGGTACGATCCTCTCTTTCCCGCCCTTGCCCGTGCACTTTACGAATCCCATGTCAAGGTTAACATTATCAACCGTAAGCCCCGCTATTTCCGAGACCCTTATACCTGTCGCGTACATAAGCTCTAAGGCGGCTTTGTCCCTCTGCTCCATAAGGTTGCGGCTGTCAGGTGCCTCCAGCATTTTTGTTATCTCGGATGTGTCAAGGACGTCGGGCAGGCTCCTCATTAACCGGGGTGATTCCAAAGTGCCCGCGGCATTGTCTTCGGTTATCCTTTCTGCCACCAAAAATCGGAAAAACATCTTTATAGCCACAAGATTACGCGATATGCTGTTAGGGGATAAGTTGGCGTCTTTTAGAAAATAAAGATATTTGGATATCACGTGCTTTGTTACGTTTTTTATGTTTGCCACACCGTACCTCGTCAGATAGCCAACGAATTTTGCGAGGTCCTGCCTGTAGCTTTTTACGGTATTCTGGCTTAAGCCCTTTTCTACAGCCAGGTAATCAAGAAACTGGTCGATTAACTCTTTCATTTGGTATTATTACGTGTCGCGTTATAAACCGTCATTAAAAAATAGGAGCTTAAATCCGGCACTTGCTCTATATCATCCGCCTCTTGATAATCAAATGTTGCGCAGAAAAGGGTTATTTCCGCGCTCCCATCCTATGGTCGAGGACGGACCGTGTCCTGGCAGAATCTCTGTCTCGTCCGGAAGTGTCATGAGACGGCTCTGTATGGAGTCGAGAAGTTTGGCCTCGTTTCCATAGGGGAAATCGGTGCGTCCTACGCTTTCGCGAAAAAGAGCATCTCCCGTAAATACCCTGTTTCCCATCCTGAGGGATATACTACCCGGGGTATGGCCGGGCGTATGGATCACCTCAAACCTTATGTCGCGTTCTTCTATTATATCTTTGTCTTTCAAAAGCCTGTCCGCCGGAGGCGAGTTGGATAATATATTGACAAAAAACGAAAGATTCTTAGACGGGTTTTTTAAAAACTCATTATCGTCTTCATGTATAAGCACCGGATATCCGAAATTTCTGTTGCCGGCTGTATGGTCTATATGGCCGTGCGTATTTATGATATTTCTTACGATGATATCGTTTTTTTGTATCTCACCCGCTATCTTGCGGCTAAAAAAACCGGGGTCGATTAAAAAGCCGACGTTGCTATCTGTGCTGTATACTAAATAGCAATTTGTCTCAAGAAGGCCTCCGACAAACGCTTTTACCTCAACCATTTTGAAAGCCTTTGCTCTTCTCTTCCTGCGGGATTATCTCCTCATCAGGCCAATCTTCGCGTATAAAACCCGCCATATCCTTTGGGGAAAACTTAGACCTTATAAGGCGCCTTTCTTTTTCCAGTATGCGCCTCACCCGTGTCCGGTTGGTTTTCGTTGTATCACGTTTCTTTATTATAGACTCCGCTTTTTTCAGCTCATCAATATGGGGGGTAAGTTCTACCGCTTTCTCATCCACAAGAAGCGTAGCCATATCTTCGATATTGCTCACTATCCCCTGAATGCACTTTATATCGTTCTTATAATTTGCCCCGAGTTCATCGGTTAATTCTTTGTGCCAGTTCGCCCAGAATATATAATGTTTCTCGTATAATTCAAACGACGGCTTAACTTCGTATTTTCGCAATTGATAATATACCTGCCTTTTCACTTCTTTTTTATTTTTACGCGTGAATTTTGTTTTTAGCGCAGCGCATCCCGACAAGTTAAATGATATCATGAATATTGCCGCCCACAGAAACGGTCTTTTCAGCACTCTTATCATTTATTTTTCTCCTGCTATTTTTGTGAATTCGTTTTCACTTATAATTTTTACCCCTACTTTTCTGGCCTTATCCAGCTTTGAACCGGGTTCATCCCCTGCTATGAGATAATCCGTATTTTTACTTACGCTTGAGGAGACCTCGCCTCCGAGGCTTCTTATTTTCTCGCTTATGCCCTGCCTCGTGTAACCCTTAAGAGCGCCTGTTATAACAAATGTTTTTCCATCGAGTAAAGTCTTTTTTGCGCGCTGTGGCATTTCCGTCTTGACACCTGCCTTTTTTAGCCTAGCCAGTGCCTCGAGATTTTTTCTGTTATTGAAAAAATTGAATATGCTTTCGGCCATGACGGGTCCGACCTCATTTATGGAAGTAAGCGCATCGATACCCTGTTTTTTAAGTTCCTCTATCGAACGGAACTTATCGGCCAGTACCCATGCCGCTTTTTGGCCCACATGTTTTATGCCCAGTGCAAATACAAGCCTGCCGAGATCCACTTCTTTGCTGTTTTGTACGGCGTCTATTATGTTCTGGGCGGACTTATCGGCGAATCTTTCGAGTTTTCGTAAATCATCCGATTTTAAATAGTACAAATCGGCGCAATCCTTCACCAACCCCTTGTTAACAAGCTGTTCCACCAAGGCCACGCCTATGCCTTCTATGCCCATTGCGTTTCTGGAAGCAAAATGCAGTATCCTTTGCTTTATCTGCGCCGCACAAGACACGTTGTTGCATCTTAACGCAACTTCGCCCGGCTCCCTGTATAATTTAGCGTTGCACGACGGGCACTCTGTAGGTGCTTTAATTGCCTTTTCGTTGCCTTTTCGCTTTTCTTTCGCCACACCGAGAATTTTGGGTATAATTTCCCCGCTTTTTTCCACATACACAATATCGTTTATCCTGACATCCAGCCTTTGTATCTCATCAAAATTATGAAGTGTTGCACGTGAAACGGTGGTACCGGAGATATGCACCGGTTTCAAAATGGCGACAGGAGTTACGGTGCCGGTTCTCCCGACTTGCATCTCCACGCCCAGTAATTCGGTAGCGGCTTTTTCGGCCGGGAATTTATAAGCGATCATCCAGCGCGGGCTTTTGCTGGTTCTACCCAGCTTTTTCTGCTGCGCGATGGAATTAACTTTTATGACCATTCCGTCCGTTACATAATCCATTTTTTCCCTTTTTCTTTGCCACTCGCCGCAAAACTTTGTTACCTCTTCTATGTCACCGCATTTCTTTGCATGCTCAACGGTCTTCAAACCGATTTTCCTTAAATATTCGAGAATATCCTCGTGGCGCTTAAAATCAACACCCTCATATTGACCGACGCCCCACATAAAAGCATCCAGATGCCTTTTTGATGTAATGCGCGAATCCAAGAGCTTCAGCGAGCCGGCGCTTGCGTTACGCGGGTTAGCGAACAACTCCTCCCCGTTTTTCTCTCTTTCCTTATTGAGCTTCTCGAACCACTTTTTAGCCATAAAGACTTCGCCGCGCACCTCCAAAAGCGAAGGGAGCCCTGTGCCTCCGGAGGAGAGTTTAAGCGGGATGCTTTTTATGGTTTTTATATTTGAAGATATGTCGTCTCCGACCGTACCATCACCCCTTGTGGCACCCTGAACAAGCTTGCCGTTCTTGAACGTCAGGGAAATGCTTACACCGTCGATTTTGAATTCAGCTACGTACTCGTACTTCTCCTTTCCCAGGTTCTTTCTTACTCTCTTATCAAACTCCCTCAATTCTGCATCTGAATAAGTATTGTCCATGCTGAGCATAGGGATGCTATGTGTAACGCGTTTAAAACCCTCGAGCGGTTTTTCGCTGACCCGCTGGGTAGGAGAATCCGGTGTTATAAGTTTCGGAAACTCGTCCTCCAGCTTTTTGAGTTTTTTGTAGAGGAGGTCATACTCCTGATCCGTTATCTCGGGCTTGTTCTCGATGAAATAAGCCCTGTCGTAACGCTCTATAAGTTTTCTTAAGCTTGCTATCTTTTTTTTTGCCTCTTTTATGTCCAAGAAAATCACACTCCCTGGCTTAACCTGTGAGCTAGAAAATGCGGCAACCCCGCCTTTAAGATTTTGCCCTGCGCCTTTGGAACGTTATACGGTAACCTTTTAAACGTTATTCTTTCTTTATCCGTGTCGTACACGCAGTAACACAAGCTTGGATTGCCGTCTCTAGGCTGGCCAACGCTGCCTGCGTTGATTATCACCTTTTCTGCATTTCTTACTTTTATGATTTCTGCATTTGTGTAATCTGCCCTATTTTTTCTGTAAATAAACGCTCCGGGGACGTGCGAATGGCCTATGAAACAAACGGTCGTATCCATAAGGTCGAAGGTCGCACGGGCAGCCTTTTCATCAAGCATATAATGAAATTCCTCCGGCTCCTGTAAAGTGCCATGGACAAGCGTAATGCTTCTATCCTTATATACAAATTCCAGGTTCTTTAAATAAATGATGTCGCTTTCGGTAAGAGTCTTTCTTGTCCACAAAACTGCGATGCGCGCCGCTTCATTAAAACAGTTTATATCGCTTAATCCGACCGAGCCCGCGTCATGATTGCCGCAGACAACTATTGTGTTTAAACCGGTGAGAATTTTTATACATTCAGCGGGATTGGCGCCGTATCCTACTATGTCTCCAGGGCATAATATCTTATCTATGTTCTCATCCGCCAAGGCGTCTGCCACAACCTCCAGCGCTTCCAGATTCCCGTGTATATCTGATATTACACCATATCGCATGTTATCAATGAAACCTTATGTTGAAAGAATCAAACTCACCTGTTGCCTCCTGCCATTCAATGTTGACAGATTTAATATAGGCCCCCATGGTTTCGTTAATTCTTTTCAGAAAAGAGGTTATATTTTTTTCGTCGCCTTCGCATACGACTTCTACCGTGCCATCCTTGCAATTCCTAACCCAGCCGCTAAGCCCGAGCGAGTTGGCCGCCCTTTCTGCCGTCCATCTAAAACCGACCCCTTGAACCATCCCGTAGTATTTTATGTGAATTTTCTTTTCTGACATGCAACTTGTAGAATAGCGTAAAACTTTCTATAAAATTTGTGGAGCCACCCTCCCCGAAGCAGAAAACACTTTTCCTTTCGCATTTCCGCCATGTTTTATGGCGGGTATCCCACGGCCTCGCCGGTCTGCTTGCCTTCGGCAAGGTCCCGGCGATTTCTGCGGAGGGGATTAAAATATAGCCGGGGTTTCGATGCGCACGTCACCCGGACCCCTGCAAAATCGATGCGTTCACCCGGTGCTACGGCAGATATGTTTTACATTCATATAAAAATTGTGCGGATTTCGTGAGATTGCGTAAATTGCTGAAGTTTTTCAAAAAATATCTTTGTCCATTTAAAAACGCTTTTCCCCGTATATAGCTAAAAATTCCTTAACGTTTGTCGGTCTGCAACACCGGCTTCTCCCGTTGAATTCTTTGGCATGCGTTGGATCTTCTTCGCTGACTGGTTCTGTTATTCCTACGTAGCCGCAGCACGGAAGTATTGCGGCAAAGTAGAATGGTCGGGAAGGCGGGATTCGAACCCGCGACCTCATGGTCCCGAACCATGCGCGCTAGCCAAACTGCGCTACTTCCCGAATTTCTCCCGGTTCTCGTCCTGAGCCCGCCGTTTCTGTGAAACGGCGGGGCGAAGGGCCACTTCCCGATTTTCGTACAATTCTCGCCTTAACCGCGAGCCACAAACCCGCCGAAAAGCTTTTTCAGCATCTCTTTCAGCTATTTTATTTGCTGTTGGGTACGTTATTTTATATATATAGCAAAATTTTATCCTAATAATATAGCATGGAAAGTGTATAAATACAATTAAAACAGGGCGGGTTTACCGCCCTATTTTAATTTTTTCTTTGTAATATTAAACGCTAAGCCCGGTTAAAACTAAAAAAGCCCTTCGTCCAGGAAAAACTCAGGATCTGTAAGTATAGGCGCATAGTTTGTCGGCAGGGGTATAGGGAATGTCACGACTTCATAAACACCTATGCCTCCCCTCACAAAAGTCATGAATACGCCTTTTAATAATCCGAATGTCATAGCCGCTATGGGGCCGTTTTGCGTATTCGCATCGCTTATCCCTTTCGGTATTTCAAGCGGGCAGCTTATTACATTTGCCACACCCCGGCCAAGTTTCTTTATTGGGCCGTCGGCATATGAGACTGCGGACATGAAAACAATGGTTATTATGGAAATGAATACGACTGCTTTCCTCACATTTCACCTCCTTTTACACTTTAAAAAATGCTTATTTTCTTGTAAACAAAATCGAAACTTGCAAAAATAATGTAAAATCAATACAGTTTCATTTAAGTTTACCATATAAAAAATATATAATCAAATAAAACCTGTATTTTTCAGGTGTGTTTCAGTTATGGAAATGCCGGGGTTTCCCTGCCGCATATACTTGTCCGCGACGTACTTGCCGAGTATATCGAATTCTATGTTCACAAAAGATCCTGTGTTCTTATGCCGCAGGCTCGTGTTCAGCATTGTGTGCGGTATAAGATAAGCCCTGAATCCGTCCTTTCGCGCATCGTTCACGGTAAGGCTTATGCCGTCTATCGCTACGGAGCCTTTTTCTACAATGTACTTTTCATATTTTGGGTCCATTATTATATCGATATACGGCCGATTGTGTTTTTTAATGGCTCCTATTTTCTGTACGGTGTCGACGTGCCCCAGGACAAAATGCCCTTCCAGGCGCGACTGCCACTTAAGAGCGCGTTCCACGTTAACGACATCGTTTTTTTTAAGGTGGCTGAAAAGGGTGTTCTTAAATGTTTCCTCAATGATGTCGAATTGCATATTATTTCTTTCTGCGGAAATAACCGTTAAACAGACGCCGCTTACGGCTACGCTATCCCCGATATTGGGAGCTTCCATATCGCCCTTAACCGAAATAACAAGGCGATATGTTTTTTTGCCTCTTTTAAGCTCTCTTATGTCAGCCGTCTTTTCTATTATACCCGTGAACATTATGATACCCGTTTAATCTTTTTTATATATTCAGAATAAACCCCGTTAAGTTTTTGGGCTTCCCTGCGGCACATTCCGCTTTTAACGATTATGCCGTTTCCCTTCAGTATATTGAACCCCTTACCGCAAACCAATGGATTAGGGTCCTTCATGGACGCGTACACCCTTTTTATCCCGCTTTTTATAATCGCTTTTACACACGGAGGCGTGTTGCCATAATGGGCGCATGGCTCCAGTGTAACATACATATCTGCATCTCTTGCCTTTTTTTTTGCCTCCCGTAGTGCCATTACCTCAGCGTGCGAAGACCCGAACCGTCTATGGTACCCCTCCCCCACGATTTTTCCGTTTTTCACAATAACAGCTCCAACAAGCGGATTGGGGAACGTCCTGCCTTTTGCTCTTTCCGCAAGCTTAATGGCTCTTATCATAAATTTTTTATTTCCCGCGGCCAATTTCTACCCCTCCCGCTTTCTCCGAGAAAGCGCCTCTTCTTTGAGAGCTTCTACAATACTGTATGGTACTTTTATATTCCCCATCAAGACGGAACCTTTGCCCATACCGTGACAGTCTGAGCCCCCTGTAATCAAAAGATTGTTTTCCCTAGCCAGCCTCTCGTATTTCCTGCTAACGGATAGGGAGTGATCGCTATGAAAGACCTCTATACCGCGCAAACCATGTTTAATGAATTCGTGCACAAATTCGTCATTGCCGATAACGGCCGGATGCGCCAGGACCGGTACGCCTTTTGCCTTCCTTATCAATCCTATGGCCTCTTTCGCATTAAAACCTATATCCTCTACATAGCAGGGTTTAGAATCTCCTATATATCTGTTAAAAGCCTCGCTGATGGAAGAAACCGCTCCCTCCTTAACCATAGTCCTTGCCAAATGCAGCCTTCCCACCGAACCGACATGCCCTGATATATCCATTACGGTATCTATATTAACTTTTATATTAAAATTCTTCAGTTTTTCTATCATCTTCTCGAGTCTTTTTACCCTTTCCGTCTGCACCGTTTTTAAGATGTCTCTGAACCATTGCTCATGCCAGGAAATAAAATACCCGAGAAGGTGCATTTCCTTCCCACCCTCCAGCACCGTAATCTCAACGCCGGGTACAATCTCGATATCCAGGCCCGCAGCGTATTCTACAGATGGTTCTATGCCGTCTATGCTGTCATGGTCGCATATGGCTATGCAGGCGAGTTCTTTACTTATTGCACAATCGACCGCTTCTTGCGGCGTAAAGGTGCCGTCAGAAAATATGGTGTGCACATGTAGGTCCGCGTATCTGGTTTTGTCTTTCATAAAAATGGAGCCCCACGGCTTTACAGCCGTGGTGCCTAAAAACCTGCCGTCTTTAAAGTATTCGGCAACATCCCGCCGAAGCGCTGTTTGTCCGCATTCATCCCTAGCGTTAGAGTCGGGGTTTTTGCGCGAAGGCGGATAAATCCTGTGGATTTTAGAAAGTAAACCCCTTTTGATCCCCGTCTTAAAAAAAGGGATTTTCTTTCAGTCCCTTGAACTTTTCCTTCATCCCCGCGTTGAAGCCCCGGGGCTTTCGGGAGTGAACGGGGTAAATGCGGGCTTGTATCTTGTGCGGTTTATTTTTTTATTTCCGTTTTGTTTATCCTGTCCAAAACGCCGTTTACAAACTTGCTTGAGTCGTTATCACCGTACTTTTTTGCCATTTCGATAGCTTCATTGATGGACACTTTCGGAGGTATGTCTTTGGCGAACAACAGTTCGAAGGTAGACAGCCGCAATATATTTCGGTCTATTATAGCCATCCTCTGGATTTGCCAGTTTGTGGCGCATTTTGAAATAACGGAATCTATGTCGGTTATATTTTGTGATACTCCGTCCACAAGAAATGTGGCGAAATCCCTGATCTCGTCTTTTACGTTCACATGGTTCTCCCAAAAAGACCGGCCGCATGTTGCGTGCGATTCCTTTTTTATATCAACCGCATAAAGTATTTTAAGCGCGCATTCCCTGGCTTTTGTACGATTACGCATTTTATTTTACCTTCTTATATAAATTTGCCATTTCGATAGCCGATACAGCCGCATCGCGGCCTTTATTCCCGCTCTTTGTACCGGCGCGATCTATCGCCTGTTCCAGATTGTCAGCTGTTATGACTCCGAATATGCACGGCGTTTCGCTTGACATAGCCACATGCGCCACGCCTTTGGCTACCTCACTAGATATGTAATCGAAATGAGGGCTCTCGCCTCTTATAACGGCCCCCAGGCATATTACGGCATCATACTTTCCCGATTTGGCCAGTCTCAACGCAACCGGAGGCATCTCGAAAGACCCCGGTACCCAATACGCGGATATGTCGTTTTCACTGGCGCCGTGCTGAAGCAACGCCTCCTTCGCACCGTCATAAAGTTTCGATGATATAAACTCGTTAAACCTCGATACCACAATGCCGAATTTGAGACCTTTCGCTATAAGTTCGCCTTTTACTACCTTAGTCATGCAATCCTCCTTTTTTGTTTAACGCACTTTACCATTTTACGCACATTTAAGCACGTGTCCTAATTTATTCTTTTTTGTCCACAGATACTTCTTATTTGTCGTGGTTGGTTTTATCTCAAGCGGCACTCTTTTGACTACCGTGAGCCCGTATCCCTCAAGCCCCACTATCTTCTGCGGGTTGTTAGTTAGAAGTTTTATTTTTTTGAGACCTAAATCGGCGAGGATTTGCGCCCCGATTCCGTAATCCCTAAGGTCGGCCTTGAAACCAAGATATTCATTAGCCTCGACGGTATCCATGCCTTTGTCCTGAAGCTCGTAAGCTATCATTTTGTTTCCGAGACCTATACCCCGGCCTTCCTGGCACAGGTAAAGCAAGACACCTTTACTGGCGGTGGAGATAATACGCAGCGCTTTCTCAAGCTGCTTACCGCAATCACATCTGAGCGAACGGAATACATCTCCTGTAAGGCACTGGGAATGAACTCTGACTAAAGCCGTACCTTCTTGTATATTACCCTTCACCAACGCCACGTGGTACTCATCCTTTATTATGGAACGGTAAGTTACGGTCCTGAATTTTCCGTATTCGGTAGGTATAACGGATTCCGAAATTTTTTCTATCAACTTTTCATATTTCTGTCTATACTGTATTAATTTTTCGATGGTGCAAATTTTTAAATCGTGCTTTTTGGCAAATTCCAAAAGTTCCTGCGTACGCGCCATTGTTCCGTCCTCGTTCATTATCTCACATATAATGCCTGCCGGTGACAACTTGGCCAATTTAAGCAGGTCTATGCAGGCTTCAGTATGTCCTGCCCTTACAAGGACCCCTCCATTCCTCGCGGAAAGCGGAAATACATGGCCGGGTCTTACAAAATCACTCTGGCGGGAGTTCCTATCCGCGAGTAGTTTTATCGTACGCGCCCTGTCATGAGCGGAAATACCGGTCGTGATCCCGCGCCTTGAGTCTACTGAAATGGCCCAGGCTGTCCGGTATGGGTCTTTTTCTTCCGTAGACATGGGATAAAGGTTTAGTTCTTCCAGTCGCGCCTTTTCCATAGGGACACATATAAGACCCCTTCCGAATTTCGCCATGAAATTTATAGAAGCAGGGGTTGCCATCGATGCGGCTGCTATCAGGTCGCCTTCGTTCTCACGGGAGGCATCGTCTATAACGATAACTATCCTGCCCTTCTTTAAGTCCTCGACTATTTCTTCAATGTTATTAAATTTCATATAGCGCCATTTTAAAGTCTTATCTACACATATTCAAAAAAAATCCCGGATTTTCTCCGGGGGTAATAAATTCTCGCCATGAGGCAAAGCCTCTTCTTTTTTAATCTTCTCCCATCTGGACTTTATCCATCGGCCCTGGATTTTCACCAGGTCTATCCCGTATTACCGGGACTCGTAGGCTTTCACTACCGGTTGAGGAATCGCGCCTCACCCCGAAGATTTGCTTTATTTTAACCCAACCACCGTCGGTTGTCAAGGATAAACGTCGTCTTTACATGTGCTATTTAAACTGTTCCGTTACAGTTTTTATGTGGAATTACTGCGATTTCCTGCTCATAAAATACGCAATATGGATTACGGTGATTTTTCGTTACTTTAATCGCTGTAATCTATTTTGCATCTTATTAGAAGCGAGTAATCTCTGTAATCATCGTAAAAAATTAAGCTGCCGTCAGTCGCTCTTGACTATTTAGCTTTTATAATTTTTAGCGAAGTTTATGCGCTCGGAAACCGGGGGATGATCGTAAAACCAAAATTTTACGAGCGTGGGAGGGTTAGGATCAGAAAGATTTTTTGCGGCCAGCTTTTCCATGAGAGACACAAAAGCGTTTTTATTTTGCGTTACCTTTAAGGCAAAACGGTCTGCCTCCTTCTCCATTCTGCGCGAAAAACCGTTCTGTAGCGGCATGATTAAAAATCCCGCTAAAAAGATAATAAGCAAAAAAGCGGGTAATATTCTTATGTCATATATGCTGTCTGCTTTAAAAAAAGCAACCAACCTGCGGGAAACCAGATAAAGCGCGTAAAATGACGTTAATGTAGAGGCTGCTCCGAAAACGATGGATTTCCATATGTGTTTTAGCCTGTGGTGTGCGAATTCATGCGCAAGGACACCCGAAACTTCCTCCTCGGTAAAATCTTTTATAAGGTTATCTGCCAGTATAACCCTCCTTGATTTTCCGAGACCCGTGAGCGCTGCATTAATCTTATTGGTTTTTTTGCTGAAATTTATCTCAAACACATCCAGGACATTTGTTATGCCGCATTTCGCTGAAAGACCGAGAACTTTATCTTTGAGATTTCTGTCAACCGGTGAATATTTAAAAAAAAGCGGTATTATGACAAGAGGGGTTATTTTAGCCAGAATTACTGTAACCGCAAACCAAAAACCGGCCATCCAAACCCACCAGATGCTGCCTGAATTTCGCAGTAAAATGTATAATGCCTGCACGAAAATCAAAAAAATAGCAAGTGTAAGCGCTCCGCCTTTTATCTCATCTTTTACCCAGTCAAAAATGTTCTGATTGGATAAATTAAACCTGTGCTCCAGGGCAAATCCCGAGTAAAAATGCAGCGGAAAACTTAATACGTAATGGATAAAGCTGAAAATAACAGTGTATGCGGCTAGCGAAACGTAAAAATTCGGAGCGGTAGAAAAGCTTAATGCCGCCAACGGGCCTGATAAAAAAATTTGAAATAAAATAAGGAAAGCAAATATAAAAGACAGGTTTGCTAATTTGAGGCGCAATCTTATCTTGTTGTACTCTTTAGCCTTTTCTGTGCCGCCGGGCATGATATGGACAATCCTATTTTTTTAGTGACTGTTTCGCTATGTGCCGTACCCTGGTTACCTCATCGTGTAGGACTGTTTTCAGCGCTTCCTTGGCCCGCTCTGTGCCTACGGCTGCGAGTGATTTAGCTGCGGCCAGCCTAACGTCTACATATTCGTCCATTAATAATTTCTCAAGAATCGGAACGGCCTCATCGTACCTCAGGTTTCCCAATGCTTCCGCGACATGAAAGCGGACCTTTTTATCGGAAGAATCGCCGTTTTCAATGAGTATCTTCATGGACTCTGCGCTCTTTATATTGCCTAATGATTTAATTGCGCTTATCTTTATATTTTGGTGAGTATCGCCAACCAGCTTTTTAAGCGCCGGCACACAGCTATCGCCTCCTATAGCGCCCAGGGCGCGGGCCACCTCAAGCCTGACAGACGCGTTCTTATCGTCTGTCATTTCAGAGAGTTTGGTTATCGACGGGCCGTATTTCATCTTACCCAGCGCCTTTACGGCATAAGCGCGGATGTAATGTTTTTTATCATCCAATATGCCTATCAGTGTCTCCGCGGATGACTGGTCACCTATTTCATCGATAGACCTTACAATGTTAAACCGCACAGTGGGATCCTTGTCGTTTATATGTTTTATTAGCGCGGTCACGGCTTTTTTATCATGAATCTCGCCCAGTGCGGCAGCCGAAGCTTTCCTCAGCTTAGTATCACTGTTATTAAGCATTCCTATCAGAGTATCCACACAGTCACTATCAGCGATAGAACCCAATATATTAATGGCAAGTACTTTCGTGGCACTATCCGTATTCGAATCCGTTAGAAGCGCTACCAGGTACGGCACGGCTTTCTTTCCTTCCGTTTCCAGTCTTATCCTGGCCTCCTGGTTGTATTTTTTATCTGCGAGCTGGCTGACGTATTTTTTTACTTTGGCGTCCGTCATGGAAAATTCTTCTTCTGCGTAACAATTATGCGCGAGGATAACCAGTATAAAGGGCATTACTTGAAACATGACACTTCTCATGATAAGTCTTTCCTCTCCGGTAAACCCCGTTCCAAGCGGCTGAAGCCACGTAAGTTTGTTCCAGCCGTTTCGAACGGGGTAAATAACTTCCCGCGGTCCATAAAACCGAAAGTCTTGCGGGACACAATGGCCGCGCAACTAAAAATGCTTCTACTTACTGCTTTTTCTGATAAGAGAAAGCTCTCTTTTTTTCTTCCTGGAGTCCGTTTCTATCTTTCTCAATTTTTTCCAGTACGGTTCTAGCTCTGGTACATTTACGGATTTTTTGGCGTTAAGCATAACTATTTTTTTTCCTATATCGTAGTAAAGCTTCTCTTTCTGCATGCTAAGCCCCATAATATCAATCTGCACCCTGCCTGTCTTAGAGGCCTTAACAATTTCTTTCTCGCTTTTCTTGGCAAGAATGCTAAGTTCCTTACCAAATTTTTTAAACCGTTCTCTTGCCTGATCCAGAAGTTTATTGATATCTTTCTGGACGTTCTCTTTTTTGATCGCCATGATATCACCCCTCCTTTTAAATGTTACCCGTAATACCCCCTGTCTTCCGCGGAGAACCTGTATTTACATATACCCCTTTTGGATCTTTTTATGAACTCGGCTAGATACACAACTTCCTCGCAAGGGTTATTTTCCAGCATCTTCTCAACCGCCTGATGCGTATTCAAATCAGATCTATAAATAAGTTTGAACGCTTTTCTTATTTCGATTATAACCTTGCGATCCATGCCTGAACGCCGTAAACCGACTAGATTCACACTCCACACAACCGACGGGCCCCTTACCGCCATATATGGAGGCACATCCTTGTTTATCCCGGAAAACCCGCCTACAATGGCAAGTTTCCCGATGTTACAAAACTGATGCACTGCGACGTTACCGGAAATAAAAACCTGGTCCTCTACGGTAACGTATCCGGCCAAAAGCGCGCCGTTTGCTATGATCACCTTACTGCCTACTATACAGTTATGGCCCACGTGTGACGACGCCATCAAGAAATTCTCATCGCCGATTATGGTCGAGGTGCCCTCTTTCGTACCCCTGTGAACCGTGGAATATTCTCTTATTACGTTTTTTCTGCCTATTTTAAGGAAAGTTTCTTTGTCTTCGAAAGCAAGATCCTGTGGCAGATGGCCCAGCACCGCTCCCATATGTACATGGGTATCATCGCCTATTTCCGTGCCGCTGCATACATAAGCGCGAGCGTAAATCCTCACGTTCTTACCGATTTTTACGCCGTCTTCTATGATTGCGTAGGGACCGATTTCTGCCGTAGTATCTATTTCGGCGCGTTTACTGACTATTGCGGTAGGATGAGCTTTCACTTCTTTTCCAACATGTCTATAATTTTGTTTATAACGTCGGCTATGGAGCGCAGGTCGTCGTCTTTTCTTATCTTCAAACGTATTGTATAGTCGCCCTGGGATATTTTTTTCAAATCATCCTCAAGGCGCTCCAATGGGCCTATCAAACGGTGAGTTAAAAATACGCCAAGAATAAAAAGCAAGACGACCGTAGGGGTCAAACC
Organism: Candidatus Omnitrophota bacterium; assembly: GCA_016927795.1. Classification (GTDB taxonomy): domain Bacteria; phylum Omnitrophota; class Gorgyraeia; order JABMRN01; family RBG-13-46-9; genus JAFGLX01. Next base: position 2,975 of record JAFGLX010000181.1, on the reverse strand, counting down.
TATTATAAGCAGAAAGTTTATCTTATGAAAAACCGGTATCAGATTATACGCTATAGATTCCGGGATGGCAAGCTGCTCTGCCATAATCTGAAACATTATATAATAGAAACACCCGCCCGCCAGAAAAAGCGGTATCATTATTGAACTGAGGATCAATACAAGGTACTTGCGCTGTAGCGGATTTTTGGTTATAAATTTCACTCTCATTTATATCCTATCTCGATTTCGTCATAAACGGCATCTGCCGAGCTATGCGTGGAATCGGCGTCTGTCATAAACGCTATGGCACCTATTTCGAGCGCTGGCTCCTCGTCGAATAACTTAACATAATCCTCGTATATGTTCCTTTCTTCATGCCGCCAGTCCGTCGGTGCGCCCTTCTCAAGCACCATGATTTTTATGTTCTTAGAGTAACCGCTTGCGCCGCATGTGCCCTTTGTAAGCGTCTCGGCCCATATATACTCTATAACCCTGGATTTTGTGAAAAAAGCTGCCGGGAAAATAACATAAACGCGTGCGGCAAAGTCCTCTTCCTTGGTATCCTCTATCCTTTCGGGTTGTGTCCTTGTGGGGAACTCGTCAACGCGCCATTTCCATTTTATTATGGGGTGGCGGGCTATATCAATCTTGACTTTGTAGTATAGGGCGGAAGCCGCTTTTTCGCTTTTTGCCCTGACATAGGAAAGCCGGTTTTCTTTCTCGATTAGATAGATGACCTTTCCCTTTAATATCTTTTCTTCCCATTCTTTAAGCGAATTGTCTTTTGAAAACGAAAAATGTTTTATAATCTGTTTAACGCCTCTGCCGAGTTTACGCTTAAGGAATGCCGGTTCTATGCGGTGGTGTTTCGCGATAAATATAAAAAAAATTGCGGCTGCTAAGGCTGAAAAAAGTGAAAGAATAATTAGCCCCTTTTGCCAAAAATGTGCCTTTTTCATCGGGTGAAATATATGTTTGACGAGAGGGATTATTTTTTCTGAAATTTATCAATGACAAGGGCCAAAAGCATGCATGAATTAGCGCCTACAAAGTAACCTATTACCGTTGTAATGTAAGGCGCTAAAAGGGATAACCCTATCAACTGAGATATCAAGCCCAAGGATAACAAAATAAACCCCAACAACAAAAGAGACCCCGTAGCGGCATTTAGCATATCAAACCTCCCATAGGTTTTTCGCAGGCGCCGGTAAATATCCTCAGCCTTCATCACTTCTATTTTATTCTTTTATTTCAAAAAATCAATAAAAAACCCAGCACTAATTCCTGTTAAATTAGTGCTGGGTATAGAAACATACCTACTTAGAAGCTCAGTTTTACAGTACCGACCAGGTCTGTAGCAGTGTCATCTCCGCAGTCATCATAAAAACCGCCGGGGAAGAACCATGCCGCCAGCAAACCAAAGGATACATCTTCCGTGTAATCCCATGTTAGATTGACATCAACTTCTGTTCCCATAAATCTTTTGCGTGTACCATACTCAACCGAACTGCCTGCGTCCGGGTAATTGATAACGCTATATGGGAATGACCTCTGTTGGTGCTGCCAGAAAAACGCAACCCTTCCGTCTACACTAAGGCTTTCGGTCGGGACAACGCTCCCGTAAAGTACTACCTGATGCTGGTTTGTGTAAGAGGCATCCGTGAATGAGTTAACGTAATTGGTTCTTGCACCTTTCCAGCCGAGTCTGGTATAGTTATACTTTCCCACGAATTCGCGGTATGCGGTGTCGTATTTTCCTCTGTACATAGGATCCCAGCCGTAGAATGTGCCTGATGAGCTTTCGGTCGGATAATCGTCGTCGTCACCGGAATAGAATATGTACTCTGCGCCTAGTACCGGTTTCCACGCATACTGGTCCTTGAAATATCTGCATTCCGCGCCTACATCAAGCGCCCATGCAAATCTCGCCCTTCGGTCCACCTGATCTCTGAACCCTACAAAATTTCCAAACTGGAAAGCCGCTTCTGCCGAAGCTGTCCAGTTCTCTATAGGGTCAGCGCTTCCTCTTAAGCCCACAGTATGGACTGTGTTGTGCTCTTTACGTATGCTCGGGGCTATAGACTGGTCATTTTTAAAGAACCAGTATCCCTCTGCCTCTGCGTTATAAACATCGAAAATATATCCGACGTTTACTCCATAGAGGTCCTCATCGTCCTTCGAGCCTATCTCATCTTCCCATATCTTCGCGGCGATAAGATCGACCGTCCATGGGTCATAATCCAGCGTAGCCCTTACCGAGTCAAAGGATGTCATGCAGGTATATTCGCCAGCGGAAATATTGTTGTTATAATCCCTGAGATTGGCGCCGACTATGAAACCTTTACCGAACCACAGGTCCTGTCTTCCTATACGAAGCGTAAGAGGCGAATACAGGAACTCCTTAAGTTCGATATACGCCAGGTCCACCCCAACGTCAAATTCGTTGGAATCCTGGGTATAGGATACACCCTCGCCACGGCCGAGCGTTACAACATTGTTATCAGAACCTATGTCCTTGGAAGCAACATCCCAATCTCTCTGGTTAAAAAGTCTGATAACTCCCGAAACGTTGTCTGTCATATCCGCGTCTATCTGCACTTCTGTGGTACTCATGAACCATGTCTGCCAGTCAGAAGTGCCGGTCTCCGGATTGCCTGCCAGACCGGGTGTCGCCGTGCTGGTTTGCGTGGCGGGTTCGTTGTGGTTATTGTCTAAATCGTAGTTATGTCTCACCAACCCACGTATAGTGAGATCACCTGAAATTTTTACGCTCTGCGTCCCGGCGTAGACAGTTGTGGCAAGGCACACTGCCAACCCAAGAACACATATCGTACGCACTAATTTCATTTTTCCTCCTGGTTAAAAATTCTCAAGATTTACTTTACTTATATTAATCTAATAAGCCTTATGGCTTCTACATTATCACTTTATAACTATATCGTCACAGGTACCTATTTCAGCTGTAACCTTTTATTTATAAACACCTTATTACTATT
>JAFGLX010000180.1 GCA_016927795.1 Candidatus Omnitrophota bacterium | reverse complement strand
GCGCTGCCCGACGATACAAAATGGGAATTTACCCCTCTCGCCAAAAAAGGGGACCTCGTAAAGGCGGGCGATAAACTGGGCCACGTACCCGAGAAAATATTCAAGCACTACATAATGGCTCCTTTCGCGCTTACCGGGATGCTTGAGGTAGCCGGCGTGGCTGAAAAGGGGACATACGACCTCAAAGAGCCTGTTGCCGAGCTGAAGGACCGCGACGGTAAAATACACAAAGTTTTTATGCAGCAGATATGGCCGGTGAAAATCCCGATAAAAGCCTATAAGGAAAAACTGAAGCCCACAAAGTCTCTGGTTACCAAAATGCGCGTAATAGATTCCCTTTTTCCTGTAGGTCGCGGCGGCACTTATTGTATACCGGGACCCTTCGGGGCAGGGAAAACCGTGTTGCAGCAGCTTACAAGCCGCCACGCGGACGCGGACATAGTTATTATAGCGGCCTGCGGGGAGCGCGCGGGAGAGGTCGTCGAGACCTTGAGAACCTTTCCGGAAATAAAAGACCCAAGGACAGGAAAACCGTTGAGCGACCGCACGGTCATAATATGCAACACAAGCTCTATGCCGGTAGCGGCAAGGGAATCCAGCGTTTATACCGCCGTTACGATAGCGGAGTATTACAGGCAGATGGGGCTCAATGTATTGCTTCTTGCCGATTCCACCTCAAGATGGGCGCAGGCCATGAGGGAAATGTCAGGACGGCTGGAGGAGATACCGGGCGAGGAAGCGTTTCCGGCCTATCTGGAATCGCGCATCGCCTCGTTTTACGAAAGGGCCGGCGAGGTAAAGCTTAACGACGGAAATCTCGGGTCCGTAACTATAGGCGGGACGGTAAGCCCGGCGGGTGGGAATTTCGAGGAGCCCGTTACGCAGGCCACACTTAAGGTGGTAGGCGCTTTTCACGGGCTTTCGAGAGAGCGTTCCGACGGCAGGAGATACCCGGCAATAGACCCTCTTATAAGCTGGTCGAAATACGAAAGTTTTATAGACGGAAAACAGGTGGAAAGGGCCCGCCGCGCTTTGCGTAAAAGCCATGATACGGCCCAGATGATGAAAGTTATAGGCGAGGAAGGGACGTCGCTCTCCGATTACGTAGATTATCTTAAGGGCGAATTCCTAGATTATGTATATCTTCAGCAGAATGCTTTTGACGAAGTCGATGAGGCTACCATACAGCCCAGGCAGGAGCACGTGTTTAATTTTATTTACGGCATCCTGGAATCAAAATTCAATTTTAAAGATAAAGAGGACGCGCTTCACTTCTTTCAGACGTTAAGACAGGAGTTCCGCGGGTGGAATTCCGCTCCGTGGGAAGGCCCGGAATTCAAAAAAATAGAAAGCGACATTTCATCTTATGTAAAGGAAAAAACCGGTGCGAAAAGTATACACTAAAATTACACAAATCGCGGGCGACGTTATAACGGTTGAAGCCGATGATGTGGGCTATTCGGAAATAGCGGAGATAACCACAAGAAGAGGGGCGTCTCTCGCCCAGGTAATCCGCCTTGACGGGAAAAGGGTATCGCTTCAGGTCTTTGCCGGAAGTCGCGGTGTTTCTACCGGCGACAGGGTAAGGTTTCTCGGGCATCCGATGCGCGTTGCAAGCGGCGCGAATCTCCTAGGCCGCATATTTAACGGAAGCGGGATGCCGCTCGATAAAGGCCCGGCGCTTTCGGATAACGTTATAGATATAGGAGGCCCGCCCGTAAATCCCGCCAAAAGAATAGTGCCTAACAAGATGATACGGACAGGTATCCCGATGATAGACGTTTTTAACTCCCTTGTTGTCTCGCAGAAATTACCCATATTCTCGATAGCGGGAGAACCGTATAATGAGCTTCTGGCAAGAATAGCCATACAGGCGGAGGTGGATATAATAATACTCGGCGGCATGGGCCTTAAGTACGATGACTACCTCTTTTTCAGAGACACGCTTGAGGAGCACGGTTCTTTATCACGCTCCGTATTTTTCATACACACGGCAGCGGACCCTACGGTAGAGTGCCTTCTTGTGCCTGACATAAGCCTGGCTGTCGCCGAGCAGTTCGCGCTGGCCGGGAAAACGGTTTTAACGCTTCTTACGGACATGACGAATTTCGCGGATTCCCTTAAGGAAATATCCATAACAATGGAACAGGTCCCGTCAAACCGCGGATATCCGGGAGACCTCTATAGCCAGCTTGCGGCGAGATATGAGAAGGCCGTGGATTTTGATACGGCGGGGTCTATAACGATACTCGCTACTACCACAATGCCGGGCGATGACGTAACACACCCGGTGCCGGATAACACAGGCTACATTACAGAGGGCCAGTTTTATCTTAAAAACGGCGTGATAGAACCATTCGGTTCGCTCTCCAGGCTTAAACAGCAGGTAAACGGTAAAACCCGGGATGACCACAGGACCATAATGGATACCATGATTCAGCTTTTCGCGAACTACAGGGAGGCGCTTGAAAAACAGGCTATGGGATTCCAGATGAGCGCCTGGGACAAAAAACTTCTAGCGTACGGCAGGATTTTCGAAAGAGACATAATGTCGCTTGAGGTAAATATACCCCTCGAGAAGGCGCTTGACCGCGGCTGGGAAATAATGGCGGAATGCTTTACACCCGAGGAGACCGGTATAAAGAAGTCGATGATAGAGAAGCACTGGCCTCGAAACACGGATTAAACGGATATCTGTTTAATCCGTGTAGAAAAAATTAATATGGCGAAAATTAAGCTTACAAAAGGCGAATTAAAAAGGCAAAGAGACGCGCTAAAGCAGTATAAAAGGTATCTACCGACACTTCAGCTTAAAAAACAGCAGCTTCAGCTTGAAATACTTAAGACAAGGCGTGTTCTAGAGGAAAAGAGGGGCGAGGAATCCGCTAAAATAAATTCCGCGCTTTTGTGGGCGGGACTTTTATCGGATGAGACGGTTGATATAAAAAAATGGATTAAGTTCGCAGGCGTTGACAAAGGGGTAAAAAATATAGCGGGTGTTGACATACCTCTTTTTGAAGCCGCGAGGTTCATGGAAACGGAATACGACCTTTTTATCGCGCCTTTATGGGTTGACCGCGCCATGGAAGAACTGAAAGGCATTATTTCTTCGCGCGAGGAGATAAAAGTAATAGAAAAAAGCATAGAGATACTTAAATACGAACTGCGCGTTACCACACAGCGTGTCAACCTTTTTGAAAAAATTAAAATTCCGGAAGCCGAGGAGACGATACGGCTTATCAAGATTTACATAGGCGACCAGATGACTAACGCCGTAGGTCGCAGCAAGATAGCCAAGCGCAAGATAGAAATGTTTGCCACAGAGGGAGTAGCCGTATGATCGTTCCGATGAAAAAAGTCACTATAATAACGCAGGAAAAGGACGCCGATAGCGCGGTGAAGACGCTGGGCCAGGCCGGGGTTCTGCACGTGGAGCACCAGAGGCTGCCCGAGGGGAAAGACATAAACGATATTCAGAATGACCTGGAAGTTATCCGCAAAGCTATAGCTATTCTCAGGAAAATAGAGGTTAAAACAAAATCCTACAAAGAAAAAGAGATAGGCGACTTCAGGTTTAGGGCCAGACACGTAATCGACCTCGAGGACAGGATAGGAAGGCTCACCGAATATTCCAGCGCCACAAAAAAGGAAATAGAAAAATGGAAACCGTGGGGCGATTTTGACCCGGCGGAAATAGGGGCTCTTGCCGAAAAAAACATTTACGCCAGTTTGTACAAACTCCCCGCGAGAGGACTGGGCGGGTTTCCCGGCGACGCCATAGTAAGGAAGATATCCGCGGAAAGGGGCATGGCAAACTGCGTTGTTATATCACGGCGGAAAATAGAGATGCCTTTCAAGGAGCTCGCTTTACCGAAATTGGGGATCAGTAAAATGCGCGCGCGGCTTGCCCAAGACGATAAGGTTATCGAAATGGTCAAAAAGGATTTAAAGGAACAAGTCTCTTATATTTCAGCTTTAGTTAAAGTAGAAAAATCGCTTACCGAAGACCTTGATATGCAAAAAGCCGCCTCCGGCATGGGGCGCGCTGGCTCTATAACGTATTTAAGGGGTTACATACCTTATGATGCGGTAAGTGCGCTTATGGAAACCGCAAAAAGAGAAAAATGGGGCATAAGCGTAAAAGACCCCTCGCCGGAAGACAGGGTTCCCACGTTAATACGCAACCCGAAGTGGATTTCAATTATAGCACCCGTTTTCAGGATGATAGAGGTTGTGCCCGGGTACCACGAGTTTGACACGAGCCTCTGGTTTCTCGTGTTTTTGTCGGTTTTCTTCGGCATGCTTATAGGCGACGCCGGCTACGGAGGAATATTCTTCGCGCTTACCGCTTTTTTTCACGCTAAACTCGGCAAAAAGATGCCCGACAAATCACCCTTTATTCTTTTCTACACGCTAAGCCTTTTCGCTATTATATGGGGCGCGCTCACCGGAACATTTTTCGGGCAGGCGTGGCTGGCCGGAATTGTAAAACCCCTTATGCCGGCTTTGCGGGATAACAAGAATATCCAGGCGCTTTGTTTTCTTATAGGCGCCCTTCATTTAAGCATAGGGCACGTATGGAAGGCGGTTGTAAAGTTGCCTTCTCCGAAGGCGCTTGCGGATTTGGGGTGGGCAGCCATATTATGGGGAGCTTTTTTCCTCGCAAAAACGCTTATTTTAGGCGAAAACTTTCCGACATTCGGGAAATGGTTTTTTATATGCGGCCCGATATTGGTAGTGGTTTTCACGGATTTAAAAAGGAACGTTTTTAAAAGCATCGGATTCGGGCTCGGTAACCTTCTCTTAAACGTCGTAAACAGTTTTACCGACGTAGTCTCATATATAAGACTTTTTGCGGTGGGCCTTGCCACAGTAGCCATAGCCGACGCCTTCAACAAAATGGCTATGAGCGTAGGCTATAGCAGCGTTTTGTCCGGTTTTTTGACATCCATTATTTTAATAATAGGGCACGCCCTCAATATTTTGCTCGGACCGCTTGCCGTGCTCGTTCACGGCGTCAGGCTTAACGTTTTGGAGTTTGCCAATCATGTCGATATTAAATGGAGCGGATTTTTATATAAACCTTTGAAAGAAGAAAAGTGAGGAGATGAATTATGCAGGGAGTATTAGCGCAGTTCAAGGATTTAGGCGTAGGGGCGGTACTGGCTTTCTCGGCCATGGGTTCGGCCCTTGGCGCGGGCGTGGCAGGCATGGCCGCGGTCGGCGCCTGGAAAAAGTCGTTCGCGCAGAATAAAACGGCGTCATTTATGCTCGTTGCTTTCGCGGGTGCGCCGCTTACGCAGACCATTTATGGCATGATTGTCATGAATAAAGTAGCCGAGCTTGCGGCGAAAGGGAGCTACCTTTGGACAATAGGGGTATTGTGCGGCATAGCCATGGGGCTTTCCGCTCTCATGCAGGGGAAAGCCGGGGCGGTCGCCTGCGACGCCATGGGAGAAACTGGCAAAGGCTTCGGTAATTACATCGTTGTATTGGGTATCGTTGAGACCGTAGCGCTTTTTGTGATGGCCTTTACCCTGGGCGTGCTTGATAAAATCGCCGCCTAATATAGACACGAATTTAAGACACGAATTAACACGAATTAAAAAACAGATTCGCATGGATACTCGAAATCCGTGTGAATTCGTAACAAATCCGTGCATATCCCTGCCTTAGACCGCCTTCGGCGGTCATGGCAGGCAGACGTGCTAATAAAAAAATAAGAAGACTCGTAAAGTGGTTCGTTGACATGGGCTTCGTTCTTTGGTAATATGCTCTCACTTTGGGCGGGTAGTTCAGTTGGCTAGAACGCCTCGTTTACACCGAGGAGGTCATAGGTTCGACTCCTATCCCGCCCACCATCTGTAAGCTGCGGCTTCGGAGAAAAAAGTGCGGAATGGCCTGTCTGCGGCAGGCAAGCTTTTTTCTCCTCAGCTTTTTGCCTAAGAGGAAGGGTTGGAATGTTGCTCTTGAAGAATAGCCACCTTTCGAATCGTGTTTGCAATAGCGTGGGTTATTTGGTATAATTCGTTAGTTATTCAGGGGGACGTCGTCTAGCTGGCCTAAGACCCGTGACTGTCGATCACGTGATCGTGGGTTCGAATCCCATCGTCCCCGCCACTTTTTCACCTTTGGTGAAAAAGTGGCGAGGTCTCTCCAAAAATTCTTTCAGAATTTTTGGAGGACCCGCCAATATTACTACTGAAAGCGACAGATTAGCGAGGCGGACCCGCCACCAATACCCCTTCCACAAAAAACTATGTATCAAGTCTATATTCTTCTTAATGAAACGAAAACAAGAACTTATACCGGGGTCGCGAAGGACGTTAGCAAACGGCTAGAGTTACATAACGCCGGGAAGGTTAAATCATCATGCCCATATCGCCCGTATAGAGTAGTCCATACCGAATCATTTCCTACATTGGCTGGGGCGCAGAAAAAAGAAAAATTTTATAAATCTACCACAGGGCGTAGAAGGTTAAAAAAGATTTTAGCCGTAACCGGTTGAAAATATAACCAGTTACGGCTTTTTTATTTGTCTTGCAAGTTTTGAAAATTAGCGCTATTCTTGGAGAGCATGGCACAAAAACGGCACAGTGAGGATATAAAAGGAATAAGGAGTTACTTGTGGATAAATTAGGTGACTTAATTCAAGAAATTGTTAATTGTAATTTAACCGAGCACAGATACCCCAATGTTGAGCTAAAAAGAAATTGGGACGATGATTGCGGCAAAAAAATAAGTGCTTTATGTAATAAGATTGAGTTTAGTGTATCTTGGATGGTAATAGGCATTGAAGATAATGGAACGCTGTCAAATTTTGACGAAAAATGGGCAATACGAACAGAACAAATAATATCTCAACATCTGAATACAAAGTTAGATCCATCCCAAGCCTGTCTAGGCGTTAATGCTTATCAGGTAAATGGTGGTTGGGTTGTTGTGATTAAGTTGTCTAACCCCGGTGCGGTTACATGTTGGAACAATAAAGCATACAAAAGTGCGGGAACTACGATATCCGAGATGAAACCAGAGGAATTTATGGAATTTACTATTAAATTACCTGGTTTAGCCGATTTTTCCCGCCAAGAAGGAACAGGATTAATTGATGATAATTTACGTAAAAAGTTTATTGAGAACCTTCTTAATGCCCGCACAGACCTTGAAGCTACGGAAATAAACAAATCCGATATAAATCAGTTCTTTGATAAGATAAAGATACTAGGGACAAAGACGAGTGATATACTTTTTGGAGATTTTCAATATAGAATCATTTTTTATAACAAAGACAAATCAATCAATCGCCAGGATACTAAAAAAGGACTATATGGATTGATCGGTGATGGAGCAATGATAGAAATCCAAAACTGGGCAAAAACTCTAAACAACATAGAAACAGATGCTTTTCCAGCAGTTGCCCTGAAGGAGGGACTAGCTAATGCAGTAGCACATGCAGCTTATTTCGAGAACAATGGCGAAATTATTATAGAAATCTTTTTTGATAAGATTGTTATAAGTAATTTGTGTTTGCCAGAATGTGGTTATTTTGCAAATAAATGGTTTTCGCGTAGCCATAAGACAGTTAATGGACGATTGGTTGAGACTTTAAGGTTTGCAAGAGTCGTTGATGAATTGGGAAGAGGAAAGCATCTTATATTTACTCATTCAATAAAAGATGGAAAGGAACCACCAGTTGTAAATTTGGAAAAAGCAGGTAGGCTTAATAGATGGAGGTTGTCTATTTATGGTGGTACTCCCGACGAAATACTGATCAGACTTTATAAACGCATTAAAAAAATTTATGCCGATGAACAAAAGGCATTGATTGCATATTCATTAATTTTATGGAGGAGATTTCCTGTTACACAGATAAGAAAATTCATAGATGATGTAACAATTCCATTATTTGTCGAAGTAATAAAAGATCCTTATGGACCTGTGTTCTTTTACGAGAAAGATGATAGGCTTATACTTCAAAGATGGGTTAGGATTCTATTGGAAGAAGGTAAAGACTCGAAAATATTTACGTCAGCAGAGGAAGACAGGCTTTATAATCTTGCATATGATATTTCCACTAAATATAGTAAGGCGGTCATAACTCCAAAAGAATTGAGGCGATATGGAGATATGGCGGATACTAAGTCCGAATCTGTTTTAAGTTCTAGCATGCTGCGACGTTGGGAAAAGGAGGGCAAGGTCAAAAACATTCGAAAAGGCAAGTATAAATTTGTAGAAAAAGTTCCAGAGGAATCGTCCTTAAGCAAGTTAATGGAATTATTGAGAGATAAAAATATAGAATGACACATATTTTGAAGCGTAGTAAAAAATAATGCGGAGAAAAATATTATGACTACACCTCCCTTAAATAATGAAACACAGGAAGTTCCTATAAAGGTTTTTGAGAAATTTTTTCAAGTTCTTGAAAAGGCTGGCGTATCTTCTGAGTTGGTTGCTCGTTTTCGCAAGACCCTTTTAGAAGACAAAACGTTTACTGAAACGGCATTAAAAGAGGCTATTTTCGGTGAGGAGTCAGCATCATGATTTCTATAGAGTCTGTTGTAATTAAAGAGTTTCGTGGTATTCGGGATCTTACTCTTAATTTCAAAGAAAAAAATTTTGCCATTTGTGGACCAAACGGAACAGGCAAAAGCGGCGTGGTTGATGCGCTTGAATTTGTTCTGACTGGAAATATATCTCGTCTCTCCGGGGAGGGAAGAGGCGATATTTCACTTAGGCAGCATGGCCCCCACGTCGATAAACGCAATGATCCTGCCAAGGCTCGTGTGATAGTCAAGGTGAAGATTCACAGCTTGAATAAAGAGGTTACAATAGAACGGACACTAAAAAAGCCAACCAATGCCTTTGTGACACCTAATGAACCTGCTATAATAGCCATTCTTCAAAAAGTGGAATCACACCCTGAGATTATGCTTTCTCGGAGGGAGTTAATTCGATATGTCCTTGCTACTCCCGGTAAGCGTGCGGAAGAAGTTCAAGCCCTACTTCACCTTGAACAGATTGAAAAAGTTCGCACGGGTTTACAAAAAATAGCTAATAGTTGTGAAAAACAATTGATTCCGACTAATGCAATAGTTTCTAGCACTCGGGCAAATTTGTTGCGCGCCCTAGGGATTTCCGATTTGACAAAGGAAAATGTACTCGCTGTAGTAAATAAACAACGTTTAGTTCTTGGTCTTCCGGAGCTTTCTGAATTGAATAAAACCACATCTCTTAAAGATGGAATGGCAGCGCCCATTCCTGCTCAACCACAGCGAATTCCTAAAGTTCAAGCTATCGCTGATATAAAAGCAGCTCGCGATGCGATTATGGAACTTACTGGGGTATTAACCACAGGACGTGCTAATGAAGTGAAGAATGAACTCATCGCTCTTAATAACGACCCATCGATTATGGCAAGTGTAAAACGAGAGACACTTTATACAACTGGGCTGGAACTCATAGAGAATGAAGCGTGTCCATTTTGTGATACATCTTGGAATTTAGATGAATTGAAAAAACATGTACAAGCTAAAGTTGATCATTTGAAAGAAATTTCCCGTAAACGAAAAACAGCGGAAATTAAGCTTGTACCATTAATAGTAACCATTCGTAAGGTGCAATCTGCAATAAACGCGTTGATCGGTTACGCTGTGCTTGTTACACCACCTATAGCAATTGATGATGCACGTGATTATGTTGCCCAATGTAAAATTTATATTGATAGCATCAGCGCATTCTTGCCACTCAGTGAAACTATTTCAAACCTGTCTAAATTGGTAATTGTACCGGAAACAGTCATAAATACAATCAACCAGCTTGAGAAGGAGATTATTGTCTTGCCAGAACCTTCGAAGCAAGATGCGGCGCGAGAATGGCTAACGGTTGCACAAGAACGGTTTGAAGTTTTTCTGGAAGCAAAGCAAAAACAAAAGATTGCAAAGGATCAAGCTGAGAAAGCACGTCAGATATCTGACATATATGCTAAGACAAGCGACGAAGTGTTGACGTGTATCTATGCAGCTGTTGAAAAAGATTTTATAGCATTGTATGCTCTTCTTCATCAAGGCGATGAAGAAGAGTTTAAAGCTAAGCTTACGCCTTCTCTTGGTAAGCTTGGTTTTGACGTAGATTTCTATGGACGCGGTTTTTTTCCTCCAGGCGCCTATCATAGTGAAGGGCATCAAGATAGTATGGGATTATGCTTATATCTTGCGTTGATGAGACACCTCCAGGGAAATGCGTTTACTTTTGCAGTATTAGATGACGTTCTCATGTCTGTGGATGTAGGACATCGTCGGCAGGTTTGTGCGCTTCTAAAGAAGGAGTTTTCCAATACCCAGTTTATCATGACAACTCATGATCCTGTATGGTTACGCCATATGAGAACAGAAAAGATTATCAGTGGAAAGAGCGCTATGCAGTTCAGAAGCTGGAATATAGAACATGGGCCAACCCAATGGGATGAGCGAGATATATGGGCTGAAATAGACGACCATCTTAAGAGCAACAGCGTACATGTAGCCGCCGGCCTTCTTCGCCACTATCTTGAGTATATTGCTGCTGAGTTATGTCACAGATTACATGCGCTTGTTAAATTTCGTGGAGATTCTCAATATCAACTCGGAGAATTGTTACCTTCAGCAATCACTCAGCTGCGAAAACTATATAAAAATGCAAAAATGGCTGCAAGTTCTTGGAATCAAAAAGATATACTTGATCAAGTAGCTGAGCGAGAATCGCAATTTGCGAATCTCGCAAATGCTTGCAAAGCTGAAGAATGGCAAGTTAATACGGCCATACATTATAATTCTTGGGAGAACTTGGCGAAGTCGGAGTTCGAACCTGTGGTAAGGGCTTTTCAGGAACTGCTAAATGGATTTATATGTCAACATTGCGGCGAATATTTTTATGTCTCTCCCGACAGGGAAACACCCGAAAGTCTACGTTGTGATTGTGGGAAAACAAGTATTAATCTTTGTGAGAAGAAATAATGGCACAAATCTGGCACATCGGTATTTGATAAATATTATAAGTCTTTGAGATAAGTAAAAATTTAGTAAAAAGGAGCAAAGTGGAGGTAGCGAAGATAATTGGGGATATATGGAGGGAAAACAAGTTCGATTTTGATCATAGGTTAAGCAGTTGGGTCAATGCACTCAACTGTGGTAAGGACACCTCGGTTTTGGCAAAAAAAGAATTTCACCAATGGTACCCATTAAAGACATACATTTCTGTTAGCAAGTCAAGGTCTAATGCGAAAGCAATATATTCAATGCGTTTTTTTGGTCAAGAAGTGGCAAATCTTATAGTGAAGAACAAAGAAGTTACATTGCAACTTAAAGAGCATGAGAAGAAGAATAAATATTGGTTCGGAGTAGGGATAAAAGATGGTAAATACCCATGGCGTGGTGAAGAAGCAAAAAAGTTTAGGGTATGTTTCAAGAAAGTCGCCCAAGCAAAGAACGGCTTCCCGGATGTAAAAAGTCCAGAGCACCGCGTAGAAACAAAGTTCATAGCAGAAATGCGTAAGGGTGCCGGCAAGTTTGGAGTTTCCGGGCTTCAAATTCAACCGGTTATGATCGCCAAAAAGTTTCCTTTGCAGGTACCCGTTCCGATCTCAGCCAACACCGGGAAACCGAAAGCAGGAAACGGTTATATTGATATCTTGGCTAGAAGGAAAGCAGGAGATAATAAAGTAAGACTATCGGTTTGGGAGCTGAAGAGACCGAGAGAGTATAAGCATGCGGCGGCACAGGCATATATCTACGCATACACACTTCTACAGATTTTAAGGCGAACCAACAGTAAAAAGGAATGGTATCGGCTGTTTGGTTTTAAGAGCAAGATCCCAAAAAGTCTTACCATCGAGGCAGTAGTGGCGATAACAAATGACCAGCGTGAAAAATTCTTAAGAGAAAAGGAAAAGTTAGTGAAGAATCTTTCTTTTGCTTTTGGGCAGGACTCCATTGAGCTTTATGATGCTTATTATCAAGAAAAGTCTGATTCTATTAAGCTTGAGCAAAACCCTTTTCTGAAAAAGTTATGCAACTCATAATCCACCGTGGCACAAAAGAGATCGGTGGAAGCTGCGTTGAGTTACAAGCCGCAAAAACCCGTATCCTTATTGACTTTGGCATGCCGCTTGTTGACGAGAAGCGCGAGCCGTTTGACACAAGTATCCTTCGCGGCAAATCCATAGCCCAACTTAAGGAGTCTAATCTACTTCCCGACGTCAAAGGCCTCTACCAGGACGAGCCCAAGGGCATAGACGCAATCCTTATCTCCCACTCCCATCAGGACCACTACGGTTTACTCGATTACGCAAGCCCCAACATCCCTCTTTATATGAGCCAGGGCGTTAAGGGAATGATCGAGGTATCAAACATATTCATACACAACAAGCTGGGTAAGCTAAATGCTAAGGTCGTGAAACCTTGGAAGTCTTTTAAGATAGGCGACTTCACTATAATACCCTACCTTGTGGATCATTCTGGTCCTGACGCGCTCGCTTTCCTTGTGGAAGCTGACGCGAAACGTGTATATTATTCCGGCGATTTCAGGAGCCACGGAAGAAAAAGTATTGTATTTGAAAATATGCTTAAAAATCCGCCCAAAGATATCGATTATCTCCTGTTGGAAGGCTCAATGCTTGGACGGGAAGGACAGCTATATAAAGATGAAAGCAGTGTTGAGCAAAGGATGAAAGAGATTTTGCGGGAAACGAAAAACGTTGTTTTTCTTTCCTGTTCTTCTCAGAACATAGACAGGCTGGTTTCCGCTTACAGGGCTTGCCTACAAACAGGTCGGACGTTTGTAATAGACCTTTACACCGCGTTCATATTGAGTAAGCTAAGGAAGGTATCTAAGGGCATACCTCAATATAACAGTGATAATATACGAATAAAATTCTGGAAAGCACATGCGGATAGTTTAAACAAGGCCGGCTATCGTGACCTTCTATATGTATATAATAAGCGAAAGATAGAACTTCTCGAAATAGATGAAAAGAAAGAGAAAATACTCATGCTCGTTAGGGATAACAGCGTTTTTCCTCGTACCCTGAAAGAGCTATCCGATATAAAGGGCGCGAAACTGGTCTATTCAATGTACGAGAAATACCTGACCGACGAGTTTAAAACCAAATGCGGCAGGAAAGGCATAGAAATAGAGCACGTCCATACAAGTGGCCACGCGACGGTGGATAACCTACAAGCCTTTGCATCTGCGTTAAACCCAAAAACAACGATTCCAATTCATACATTTGAACCTGAAAAATACAAAGAGTTATTCAAGAATATCGAGGTTTTGAAAGACGGGCAGGTATTTGATATTTAAGCGTTTAGAATTTCAACAACTCAGCAGGTTTCACTTTTAAAACTTTAGCAAGTTTTATAATAGTAGTTAATCGCACATCCGGAGGAGTTTTTCCTTCTATCCTTTGGATAATAGGGAAAAATAGGGACACATCCTATTTTTTTCTTTTATATGGGATGTGTCCCTATTTTAAATTTTCTACCACTACCACAAAAAGAATCCTTTCAGAGGAGGATGTGAAATTTTTGGCGAACCTCTTTCCGAGCCACAGCTGATAAAAAACAAGAATAATGACACATCCTTTCGAATATATATAAATAGGGACGGTTCTCACTGCTAACCTAAACCTGTCCCTCGCCTGAACCTATACCCCTCCCCCTACACCGCTAATCCCTTACAGACCTGTGCGATTTTTGGCGGTTTTATCAAGAATCGTATTTGTTTCCCGTCAGAAATAGTGTATAATATGACCATGCGATATCCTACGATATTCCATCTAATCTCGGCTATTACCAAGAAGGAAGGGATCAGGTGCGTCTTGGTAGGCGGATTCGCCATTAATTATTATAATGTCGCTCGTCAAACAGTGGATGTTGATTTTTTAATGACAAAAGAGGATTTCAAAAGAATATCAAAGTATTTAGAAAATGCCGGGTTTGAGTTAGATTATAGCCAGGAGGTGTTCGCAAGATTTAAAGGTCCCGATTACTATTTAATGGATATAGATTTTATGTTTGTCGATAAAGAGACTTTGGATAAAATACTTAAAGACAGCAAAGAAACTTTTATCGCAAAACAGAAATTTATAGTTCCGTCTTTAAATACACTTATTGCGTTGAAACTGCATGCTGTTAAATATAATCGGAAACTTCGGGAATATAAGGATTTGCCCGATGTCATAAATTTGATCCGGGTAAATAGGTTAGATTATAAAAGTAAAGAATTTCGCGGGCTTTGTTTAAAATACGGCACGGAAGAATTGTACAACAAAATATTAAAGGGAGTATAATATATGGAGCATTTTAACTTGCCGGTTTTCAGAGAAAAGATACACAAAGAAAAACGGTTAACAATGGATGGATATCTGAAATTTGTCCTTAATAATTTGAAATATACAATAAATATCCCTGCCGCCAGGAAACTAAAGGAGAATAATCTACTTACAGGCAGAAAGTTTGTTTTAAAATAGCGCATTTTTGGCGCAGCCGGATCTTATAAATAGGGACGTTTCTCATTACCAACTTACACCTGCCTGCCCTCCGGCTTGTCCCCCGAAGCCTTGGCGAAGGGGGAAGCTTCAGCGCAGGAGGGTCCCAAGCCTGAACCCAGACCTGACCCCAACGTTACCACACACCCGGGAGAAAACGCCATTTTACGCGGCTGCAGCAGTCACGGCAATACTTGATTTGGTTCTGCAGGC
>JAFGLX010000179.1 GCA_016927795.1 Candidatus Omnitrophota bacterium | reverse complement strand
TTATGCATAAACCACCGTTTAACCCGTATCAGCAGGCATGGTACAGGGTAGAAACAAATCCCTGGAGCCACCGCTTTCTTGAATTGTGCGACAGATATAACGTAGACATCGTGTTTTCAGGGCACGAAAACGTAAGTAGAGCGGTAAAATTCGGTTCTGTAACATACATGGTATCCGGCGGAGGGGGAACGCTTCTTATACAGCCTAGCGACGAAGGCGGCTTTCTAAATTATATTGTTGTTAAAGTAAATCACGCATACGTTGATTATGAGATAAGGAAGGTTAAACCGCCTATATGGGAATTCTTCTTCTTTTATATGTGGAAGGATCTTATATATTGGGCGCAGAGCTGGCTTAATTAATCTTAGATTCCTCTTGCCAGGGTTATCGAAAAAACTTTATTCGCTTTTGCCTTAAGGAGAACCCTCGCACATTCGTTTACGGTAGCGCCCGTCGTATAGACATCGTCTACGATAAGCACGTTTTTCCCGAAAAACGCGTTATTGTCCACCGCAACAAAAGCCTCCTTTATATTCCTCATGCGCTTTTCTTTGGTGAGTTCGCTTTGTGATTGTGTCCACTTTATTTTCCTCAGGTTTTTTGTATCAACCGGTACGGCAAGACGCTTCGCCACCGCGCGCGCCAGGACTTCCGAATGATTATAAGTTCTCTCCCTTTTTTTCGTTCCGAACAAGGGAACCGGGATAACAAGGTCTATATTTTTATCGATTCCGTTCTCCGCTATAAAAGCAGTCATGATATCGTTAAATATGTCTACGAGGCCCAGATAGCCGTTATATTTAAACAAATGAACGCATTCCTTTATTACGTTTTCGTAATAGCAGCATGACCATGCTCTTTCGATATAGTATTTTTTTGAAGCGCATTCACCGCATAATAAACCGTTCTCTGCGGGGTGCCTGCCGCAGGCAGGGCAACTCGGCTGCGGTATGCGCCTTATTTTCCCAAGACAGCCGTCGCAAAGCCCGTATTTACTCGAACAGCTTATGCCACACACATAGCATACGGGCGGCAGTATAACGTCCAGTATGTTTTTCAGGACAGACACCGGTTTTTCCAGTATTTTTGCCATAGTAGTTATATTATCACCATGGAAATATGATGTCAACTTATTCCATTCAACACGGATTTTAACGCCTGCCTGCCATGACCGCCGGAGGCGGTCTAAGGCAGAGATTCACACGGATATCCGTTTAATCCGTAACAAATCCGTTAAATCCGTGTTAAATATAGTCTATTTTACTTGAAGAAATGCCGACTCTGTGTTATATTGTGCACAAAGTGCACGAAAGCGTTTTTATAGCAAGAGGTATTATGGGACGAAAGACCAGGACACAGATAAAATTCAAACAGCAGAAAAAAAGAAAAAAGAGAAGACTTAAGCTTACGAAAAAAGGCAGAAATCCGGAAGACTATTTCTACAGCGGGTTCTGCGTTTCCAGAAAAGCTGACTGATAAACGCGTTTTTGGCGAATACCCTGTGCGGGGATAATGGTAAAGCGGCCCGTTTACGTTATACACGAACACCACGCCTCCCATCTTCATTATGATCTCAGGCTTGAGATAGACAGCGTTTTAAAGAGTTGGGCCATACCCAAAAAGCCGCCCTTGAAGAAGGGTATAAAAAGACTTGCTGTTCAGACCGAAGACCATAAGCTGGAGTATGCGGGATTTGAGGGTGAAATAGCGGGAGGCCTTTACGGCGCCGGCAAAGTCCGCATCTGGGACAAAGGCTATTATGCCCCTCTGGAAATGAAAGACGGTGCGATTGTCATAAAAATCAGCGGCGAGAAACTGAACGGTACCTACTGCCTTATAAAATTACGCCCCAGGGCCCCTAAGGAAAAAGGCAAAAACTGGATTTTTTTCAAAAAATAATATATAAAATAATTTAAATGAAAAATTTCCGGAGACTCTTTAAATTAATCAGTATACTTTTTTTTCTATATCTATTTTTGGTAAGCATAAGCTTGATGAGCCATGCTTTTAAGGGGTTTGGCAGCGGATTCGCCGAGCGTCTTATAACCACCACGGCAAACCCGTTCGTAGGTTTATTCATAGGTATTTTAACCACAAGTGTAATTCAGAGCTCATCCACCACTACGTCTATGGTCGTGGCTTTTGTCGCCGCAGGCACGCTTTCGGTAAGAAACGCCGTACCTATCATAATGGGAGCCAATATCGGCACAACCGTTACAAATACGCTTGTCGCTTTAACCCATATTACAAGGAAGGAAGAGTTTAAAAGGGCATTAAGCGGCTCCTGTATACATGATTTTTTCAACATATTGACGGTAGCCATTCTTTTTCCGCTTGAGATGACTACCAGATACCTTGAAAAGACAGCGTCATTGTTTTCCTATATTTTCGCCGATATAGGCGGCATAAAATTCACAAGCCCCTTAAAAGTTGTAGTAAAACCCGCGGTATCCGTTATCGACAAGTTATTGAGATACATACTGCCGGAAAGACTCGGTGTAGGTATAGACGTTGTTCTTCTTGTGATTTCGATAGCGTTACTTTTTGTCTCTCTGTTTTACCTGGTAAAAATAATGAGAGGCGTAGTTTCCTCAAAGGCCGATATGGTATTTAACAAGGTTATAGGAAAAACGGCCGTATTATCGATGTTAATGGGCGCTTTATTTAC
>JAFGLX010000178.1 GCA_016927795.1 Candidatus Omnitrophota bacterium | reverse complement strand
GCTTATCCTGGAAACTTTTATATCCAGAGGCTTAAGGCTATCGGAGAACCGGTATATCATGCTCCTGTAAATTTTTTCGTCCCGCATGTATTTGCCGCGGTCCAGCCTGAGCAAAAACTTAAGAAATGCGGAATCCCTACCCGGCTCGTGTATTGTGTCAAAATAGTAGAGCTTCCCGCCTGTCTTAAGAACCCTCTCTAACGCCCTCATTATCTCGTAAAGTGTTTTGTCATCTATATGATGGCCTGAGGTTGAAAACAAAACACTGTCAAAAAAATCTTCCGGGAAAGGTCTTTTTAGTATATCCGCGCATACGAAACGCGCGTTTTTATATGTACCGTATTTTTTTCTGGCATCTTCTATTAGCTTTTCGTCTATGTCTACACCGTAATAATCGAAATCGTAAAATGCGGGAAAGAGGTTTCCGTTTGCGCAGCCGAAATCAAGTATGCGCCCATTAGGTATCAGTCCCATGAAAAGTTTCCTTTTCTGCGCGTTCGCGCCGAATATAAACTGCGATATGTTCCACAAAAATGGCGACTGAAGAAGTCTGTTTACGAAATCCATTTCCTGTACCAGTTTACTGTCTCCATAAGGCCGTCTTCCAGGCTGTAAAGAGCCCTCCAGCCTAAAATCCTATCCGCTTTTTTTGACGAAAGTCGCTGATGGCGTATTTCGCCTTGAGCCTTATTGAGTATCACGGGTTTTTTAAGGTGTTTATCGAAAATTTTCTCTATTTTTTTAAAAATGCCTGTGACGCTAGAAGGATTTCCGGTGCCGAGGTTAAATGCCTCCCCGCCGAGCTTTTTCCTTTTAACGTTTTCGGCAAGCAATATATATCCGTTTACGACGTCATCCACGTATATGTAGTCGCGCGTAAAGGCTCCGTCGCTTCTTATATAGAGCCGTTCGTTCCTTATGGCTTTGCGTATCGCATCCGGCACAAGGCGTGAAAAATTATGGTCGCCCGGACCGTAAATATTGCCGCATCTTATAACACAGGCGGGGAGGCCATAGGAAGCGTAATAAGACCTGGCCAGTATGTCCGCGCAGGTTTTTGACGCGTTGTACAGGTAAAGGCCGTTAAGAGGGGTATCTTCGGTGTATGGCAGTTTCTTTGAGATTCCGTATGCCTTATCGCTTGAGGCGACCAGAACGGCTTCGACATACTTCTTGTCGCGAAGCGACTCCATGACATTCCATGTGCCCTCGATGTTTGACCTGAGCGAACGAATGGGATTTTGCCTGGCTTTTATAACTATCGATTCAGCTGCCAGATGAAAAACTACCTCGGGCCTCGCTCTTTTCACGACTCTGGCTACCAGGTCCTTACCTGAAATATCGCCCGTTACGCGCACGAGCTTACCCCTCATATCGGAGAGAACTGAAAGCTTTCTTTTGGGCACCTTGTCGATGCCGGTAAGTTTTGCGCCGGCTCTTATAAGTTTCCTTGCCAGATTGGAGCCTATAAAGCCTTCGTGGCCTGTGATGAGAACGCGTTTGCCGTTCCAGTAATTAATATTCATAGCTATGCCCTTAATAGGACTATGCCCTTAATAGGACTATGCCCTTAATAGGACTATGCCCTTAATAGGACTATGCCCTTAATAGGACCTGTCAAATATAATCTTCCAGCCCGTGCTTTTCCTGTCGGGATATTTCCACGGCGCGTTATCGCTATCCCACAATTCATTTAAGAAAGCGCGGTCTTTAGGCGTGTCCATGCAATACCAGAAGTCATTGTGTTTGTATACGGCTAGTTCCCTTTCTTTGACGAGTACTTCCAGTGCGTCCTTTTCGAATACGCATGAGGTGTCGTCTTTCAGGTACTCAAAAATTTTTCTTCTGAGCACAAAAAATCCCCCGCTTGTAAGGGCTGCACAGTTTACGGGTTTTTCCGTAAAGTTAATGACGGAATTGTTGTCCTCCGAAAGCTCTCCGAAACGGGATTTGTACAACGGGAAAACGCCCGTCATAGTAGCTGCCTTACCATGATTTTTATGAAAAGAAAGTAGGTTGTCTATTCTGATGTTGGAAACCGCGTCGCCGTATGTCATCATAAAAACGTCGGAATCTATGAATCTCTCTATGCGTTTTATTCTGGCTCCCGTCATAGAATCAAAGCCGGTATCCACAAGCGTGACATTCCAATCCGGCATTTTGGAATCATGTATTTTGAACCCGCCGTTTTTTGTATTGACCGTGAAATCCGAATTGAGGGTTGCGAAATTACGGAAATAATCCCTTATCACCTCGCCTTTATACCCAAGACATAAAATAAAATCCCGAAAACCGTAATATGAGTATATGTTCATGATGTGCCAAAGGATGGGTTTGTTGCCTACCGTAAGCATGGGTTTAGGCACATATTCGGTCTCTTTTTCCATCCTGGCCCCTTTTCCGCCGCATAGTATAACTACCTTCATATTATCTCTCCTCTCCACCACCTTAATTAAGGGGAATATTATATCAAATAAGCGGCAAAAAGTGAACAGAATAGACGCGCGCAGAGCATTATTTGGGTAGAATGTTATAGTTTTTACGGGTTTTGGCATGCAGCGGGCGGGCAAAACTCTTATTCCACAACCTCTTTTACGGTATATATCTCCTTTGACTCGCTTTTGGTGTAAATCCTTATGTTAATTTCACCGAGCAATCCCATGGAAAAAAATTGCAGGCTTACTATGGTAAGAAGAACCGATAGGTAAAGTATGGGGTTTCCGGTCATATCCGTATGGCTCGCCAATTTCATAATTACCGTAACCACAAGACAAAGAAACCCGGACCCGAGAGAAAACAACCCTATTCTTCCGAATATCTGCATAGGGCCTTTCGAGCTTGCCAGTAAAAATTTCACTGTAATAAGGTCCAAAATGACATTTATAGTTCTCAAAATCCCGTATTTGGATTTTCCGAACTTGCGTGGCCTGTGGTTTACGGGTATTTCCTTTATCGTTGATCCGGACCAACTTAGAAGAACGGGTATAAATCTGTGCAGCTCACCGTAGAGATTAATGTTTTTCAGCACATCCCTTCTGTACGCCTTAAGGGTACAGCCGTAATCATGCAGCTTAACGCCCGTATACCACGATATAACGGCATTTGCTATCCTGGAGGGCACTATTCTGGACAAAAATGGATCCTTCCGGTTTTTTCGCCAACCGCTTACTATATCTGACCCTTTCTCTATTTCAGATACGAGTGTAGGTATGTCCGAAGGGTCGTTCTGCAGGTCGGAATCCATGGTCACTATAATATCGCCCCTTGAGTTTTTAAAACCGGCTGCCAACGCCGCGGTCTGGCCGAAATTTCTTTTGAATCTTATGATTTTTATGTATGGGGCATCCCCCTTTAACTTCTTCAAAACCTCAAAAGAACCGTCGGTCGAACCGTCATCCGTGAAAATTATCTCGATTTTCCTTTTAAAATTCTCCACAAGCTTCTTAAGTTGAGACACCAGTGGCGGTATACTTTCCTTCTCATTATAAAACGGTATTATTATCGATATGTCGATTTCTTTCATGATGTTAACTTATATTCCTTTACGGGACGGGTCTCTAGCCGCACATATTTTAGGATGAGAAAAACTCTTTCTTATGATAATACTACGTTATGCCAAAATAGTCAATTTTGAAATTGGCCATTTTGGCAGGGGGGATTAAATAGACGATTTTGAAATTCCCGCTCGGCGGTCGTACCATTTAATACTTGTGCTATAACCCTCCGGGTGATAAAATTATTCATGCTTTGAGGCGCAAGCCGCGGGAGGACCGGATGTCAAAAAAAGAATTGTTATACAAAATATCGGATACGCAGCTTTTTAAGGCGGCGCTTTGGCTCTTTTACCCCTTATATTATCTTGCGAAAAAAATCGCCTCTCTATTACATCGGATTAAAAAACTTATTTTTTCACAGCTTTTATTGGCAGAGCTTGCCAGAAAAAACCCGCGGTCAACCCACGGAAAAAGGGTATTCATTGAGCCCGGTTCGGAATTCCTGTTATACGGCGGCGCTTCCGTAAAATTGGGGGATAACGTTAATATCGACAAAAATTGCTTGATTAAGATATTTAACGGAGCTACCCTCAGCATTGATGATAACGTCTATATGGGCCCCTATACCCATATCTACATATCGAACGATATGACCATCGGAAGGGACGTCATATTCGGCCCGTTTTGTTTTCTGATAGATCACGACCACGAATTCGGCCTGGAAGATGGTTTAAGATTAGACAGGATAACTTCAGGTAAAAACGACCGGATTATTATCGGGGAACGCGTCTGGCTCGGAACCAAAACTACCGTCACAAAGGGCGTAACAATCGGAGACCATTCGGTGATAGGCGCAGGGGCCGTCGTAACAAGGGACATAAAACCCAATTCTGTAGCCGTGGGAGTACCTGCAAGGGAAATTAAGTCAGTTTAAGCGTCTTGCAAGGCTCTTAAAAAGTATATATCTTCCTATGAGATAAGAAATAAATAAGCTCGCGGAATAGCCCGCCGCCCCGCCTGCTGTGCCAAAATGCCTAAGCAAGAACGGGCATAGCGCAATTATCAGGATAAATAACAAGATATCGATAAAACATATGCCTTTCACGTCTTTAAAATAATTTACTATGGCGCTTTTAAGAGGGAAGGAAATAATAAATATTCCCTGCCCGATAAAGAGAATGAGCGCTATTTTTGAGACCCCCTCATACTGTTTCCCAAAAATAATTTTTATAGCGGGGGAAAGCGCCGCTGCGAGGACTGCCATGGTCATTATCGCGATTACCACCATAAACTTTGCCGATTTCGAGATAAACCTTTTGATGCCGGCCAGTGTCTCGATTCTCGAAGAATGAGAAAATAAAACAACTGTTAACGATGAGAATAATACGGATATGCCGTTTATTATCTGATACGCGAGCGAGAACCTGCCGAGCTCCTCAAGAGACGCGAATTTTCCCACAAGAAAAAGAAGCATGTTTCTTGAAAGCGAAAAGCACACCGCGGAAAGTACTATCCATTTTCCGAATTCCACAAACTCACGCATAAGGTGTCTGTTTCTTACCCTGGCGAAAATAAAGCCCCACCCGATCCTACCAAAAGAAGCGGCGAAAGATACTATGGCCCCGGCGCTATAAAGATGCATAATAAGATCGGTATTTTTTACGCCGCGGGAAATCATGATTATGCCTCCTATAGAGGCAAAGGCAAGATATATAAACTTAAAGAGCGCGAACTCTCTGTACATTTCCTTCGCCCTGAATACGGAGAGTGTAAAGTAAATAAAGGTCCCGAAAAAAATAGCGAAAGAGGCGTTTCTGAAGGAAGCCGCAAGCTCTGGCTTGCCGAAAATATCGGATGCCAGAAACCTTGCGGATAAAAAAAGAAAACAGCATATCAAAAAAATGATAAATAATCTGATTTTAAAGATAACTTTTAAAATCTCTTCCCGCATCTCCCTGTACCTGTTATAAAAATGTATTGTTACAAGGCTTATCCCCTGGTCAAAAAAATTGCTTACTATCATTAAGACTGAATAAAAAATGGAGAAGATGCCGAGCTCTGCCGGTCCGCAAAACCTGGCTATGAGGAAAAACAGGACAAAGCTTAAAAGAGAAGTCAATGAGTTAGATGCCATTATATGGATAGACCCCTTTACGAGGTCGGCCCTAATAGTTTCTGTAAACCGTAATTTCAGCATTTTTTTCTATTCAGGATCCTTTTGGAAGACCTGATTACCGGAAATATATCCGGATTTACCATCCTTAGGTACATGTCCTTTGATGTGATTTCGTTGAATACTGAAAAAACAAAATCGTTTACGCCGTAATAAAGCCTCTTTATCCTGCCGGGGCAAAGGACCCCATTTTTATACGGCACTTCGTAACCCAGTTTTTTAAGCAGATCGCCCGCCACAAAATTGAATATTTTTATGTCGCTTTCTTTCATCTTTTTTTTCCAGTTACCCGTATTTCTTTTTACTATTTTTTTGTCCGAGGCCCTGTGGCTTGTGTTTCTGCCGAAAAAATTCCTGGTATTCGCAATATAGCCGTCCTCTTTTAGCGAAGTCAGCTTCAGCATATCCGGGCTATATGTCAGTCCCGTAAAGGATGTTATCTTTCTCAATACGGACTCTGGGTTTTCAAGCAAATCCTCGTATTTAACTTCCATATAACTCTCTTTTAATTTATCCCTCGCTTTTATCCCGGCTTCAACGTATTCCTTCCAGTATTTGGCCGCCGTATAAACGTTATTAGGCCCCCAGGCCGTGGCGATAACCGACAGTGCCATGTCCCTTCCGTCCCTTATTATGTGTATGAATTTGGCGCTCGGGAATAACGACTTTATGTCTTCCAGGTAGTTCATGTAGTATGGCGTCTTCTCCCCCCATCTTTTGGCTTTGTACTTGCAAGAAAATCTGGTGTATATATAATCGATAAGGCTATTGTACTTCCTGAACCCTTTTATCTCAGCGTCTTTTATGTCCAGGCCGAAACGCTTATATCTGTAATGCCGCCGTATATGCCGCATCAATCCGACGGCCTCTTTCTCGTTGCGGGGATCGCCGAAAAGTTTGTAGAACTCGAGCAAGAAATGCGACTCGGGAGGGAATTTTATATCGCTGTTTGAGTTCATGAGATCCTTGAGAAGCGTCGTACCGCTTCGTCCGCTACCTACGATAAAAACCGGTTCCGGTTCTTTATTCATACTTTCTCCCATTACATAATTTTTCATATATATCAATATGCTTTTTTATCGCCTTATCGCTGTCATAGTGAGTCTTTACGTAATCAAAGGCTTTTTTACCTTTTTCTTCCCAAGCGTTTTTCTCTAACAAGAAACCCAGGCCCTTTTCAAAATCGTTGTTTCTGGCCCAATATCCGAATTCCGAGGCAAAGTTATCGGGATTACACCCGCTTAATATCGCGCAACCGTGGCAAGCGGCCTCCACGAAAGTAAGGGGCAGCCCCTCTCTTACGGACGTATTGACAAGTATCCTGGAAACCGAATATATCCTCTCGAGGGCGTCCATTCCAAAGCGCTCCATCCTGCCTGTCATCTCAACGTTTGCAATGCTGGAGGCTGTCCGCTCAAGCATCCCCTGTCTTTTGGCATCCGAAGCTAGGCCTACCACATAGAATTTAATCTCCGGAAAATTACGGGCAAGCTCAAAAACCCTCTCGGGATTCTTTCTTCTGTCAAGCCGGCCCACGAAACATACGGTGGGCATTTCCGACTTTTTCGGTATAGCTTCCGGTATATCCACAATGTTTGGCAAGAACTCTACTTTTTCTATGCCGTATAAATTTCTTACTTTTGACTCCAGAAATCGCGCCGGCACGCCTACTACGTCGGCATTCTTCACTGCATATGATACCGGAAACCCGCCCTCGAACAAATAGAAAAATACCGTCTGGATGCGCCTTTTCCACGTGGCATGAAAAATCTCGGTTATCCAATCGCGGTTAGTCCGCGGGTCGCGGCATGTTATGACATGTTTTTTTTGCGGCACGGCGATAGCGGCGAAAAACGAAAGGATGTTAGGGTTCTGGCTGTGGTATATATCCGCGTCTATTTTTCTGAATACACGCGTTCCGAATAACTCGCGTTTTGACAAACCGTATATCTTTATTCCGTTTATTTCGCAAAATTTATCCTGCCCTTCCTTCCGGGGCATGACAACCGATACTTCAAAACCGCGTCCGGCAAGGGATACGGCAAGCTTTTTTGTCATAAACCCAAACCCGCCTATTTTCCCGAACCCCTCCATCTGACTCGATATAACGCAGATTTTCATCGCGTGTCGCATTGCAACCCCTATGATAATGTTTTTAACCTATGACTTCTTTGTATAGGTCTATGTATCTTTCCGTTATAGTCTCCCAGGAAAATCTCTCCCGGGTACGCGCTCTTGCTCTATCGCCCATTTTTCTTATAAGGGCCTCATCCCCCGCCAGTTTAAGCAGGGCCTTTTTTATGCCGCCTGCATCACGCGGATTAACGAAGAGAGCCGCGTCTTCGGCAATCTCGGAACACCCGGCTGCATTGGTCGTTATAACCGCAAGGCCCGCGTTCATTCCTTCCAGAAGAGATATAGGCGCGTTCTCGACTTCAGAAGGCAGTATGAATATCTTTGATTCTTCATAAAGTCTTTTTAATTTTTGCGATCCCCTGTCGAGCCAGCCATGGAAAATTATCTTACATCTGGATTTTTTCGCCAACTCTTCCAGGCGCACGCGATACGGGCCGTCGCCGGCTATATGAACCTCCCACCCAGGCAGTAAAACATCTTCCAGCGCAAGAAGCGCGTACTGGAATCCCTTTCGGGGGAGGAGTCTACCTGTCATCAATATCATGTTTTTTCTATCGGCAGCGACCGAAAAGGCGTCAGGCTCTATGCCGTTTGTTATAATCCGCATGGGAAGACCTGAAGAAATGTTACATTCGATCAGATTCTTTAAATAATACGAAAGCGGCACGACCATGCTCGAGTTTTTCATGATTAATCTAAGGAGGGACCGCGTGAACCTGTGCTCAAAAGTGAACCGATCCGGATTATAGCCCGGGACATCGGAACCGTGAACGCTTATAATGTATTTGAGGTTTCTTTTCTTTTTTAGAAGGTACGCAATAATACCTGTGGGTATCGCGAAATGGGAATGCACAAGGTCGTAACCGGAGAAGGCCGTAAGTTTCAAGACAAAGAAAGCAGCGGCAAAAACAAAACTCAACATCTCGGGCGTTTGGCATGTCTCGAGTTTTTTTCGGAGGGATTTTATCCTGTATACACGTACGCCGTCAACTATTTCCGTCTCTTTAAGCCCATTATAATGCATCGTGACCAGATCGACGTGTATGCCTTTCCCGACAAGGATTTTATTTATGGCTTTGGTTACATAGCCGGCGCCTCCTCCAAGCGGAGGAAACTCATAATTAAGGGACAAAATTTTCATATAGTATGTTTGGCTTTTAAAAAGGAATCTGTATCAATAGCTTGTTCGTCAGGCTTGCCGTAATCCCTATAGGCGCGGACCAGAGCGTACACAACGTAAAGAGGGTCAAAATTATAAATTCACGAACGAATCTGTTCCCGGTATACCGGCTAAATTTACCGGAATACATCCTGAACTTATCAAGATAAAAGCCGGAGAGGACGGCCAAAGCCGGATAAACCGGCAGCATACGCCGGTGTTCGTGCCCGCCCTTTAGCATAAAGTAAAATACGAGTATAACCACCCACAGTAGTATAAACCTGTAATCGTAGGATTTCTTTTTCACAAGTTTCCACGTTTCGGAAATAAAATCCCTGAGAGAACAATAGGCGGGTATAAAGAGAGGGCAAAGATAAAAAATGCCTATCGGATAGAGTATCCATCCGGGCGGCCTGCTTCTCAAAACCTTGAACCACCCCGTAACGTCTACCGAAGAAAGGTCGGATTGGGTTGCCGTAGGTTGCCAAAGCGGATCCCCATAGATCATATATATTTTAATAAACCAGAATCCGGAAACCAAAAAAACGCCTATGGAAAACATGATGAAATATTTGTTGAAAATA
Organism: Candidatus Omnitrophota bacterium; assembly: GCA_016927795.1. Classification (GTDB taxonomy): domain Bacteria; phylum Omnitrophota; class Gorgyraeia; order JABMRN01; family RBG-13-46-9; genus JAFGLX01. The sequence continues at coordinate 3,962 of JAFGLX010000178.1, read as the reverse complement.
GTCACGAGTAGGGATTTTGTGTCTGATATGCCTGATACGTAGGCCAGCACCGAGAATATACCTACAGCTATAAGGAGATACCCGCCCGTCTGTTTGGCAAGAACCGCTACCCCGCAGCTTATTCCGGCCGCTAAAGAAATCCAGCCGGATTTTCTCTTTATGGCAAGGATAAACGTAAGAACCGATAAAATAACAAAAAAAGCGACCATGTCATCAGCCCATATCTTTTGCGATGTCATTATCGCAACGGGGTGTATCGCCATCATGAATGAAGCGTAGAGTCCCGTCCTATATGAAAACAAAGTCTTCCCTAGTAAAAAAGTGCAGAGAATCGTACCCAGGCCAAACGCCAACGGGACTAACGTAGCCCAGAATTGCACTTTAAGAAGCGATACGGGTCTTGAACGCAACAGGAAACGCCCGATATCACTGGCTATGACCGTATAAGGAAGATTGTCTATGGCGAATAATTTATGCGAAAAAAGCAAAACGTAAGGAAAGCCCGGCGGCTTGTGAAAAAACGGCTGGTCATAATAGTGGATACCTACGGCGTGTAAGCCTTCCAGGATTTCCCCCGTGCTTGTAATATCCTTGTTAAGGACCGGGTAAACAATCTTTACCTCATTATCCTTGCCCAACATGATTTTCCCTACGTTTATCCCGCGCAAGTTGAAATAGCTGAATCCCAGTTTCTCGAGTTTCATCGCCAGGCTTATATAATGCGACTGGTCACCCTGCCAATGCGGCAGCCAAAAGGTTGTCGCCCTCATCTGAAACGCAAATCCCAGAATGGCAAACAGAATAATTGCGCATAAAACGGATTTGAATATTCTACGCATTTATGACCGACTTTCTGATGAATAACAAACGTTTTAAGACGCTAAAAACAGGTACATTTGCATTATAGCAGTTTTATCTTTGGTATTTCAAGGATTTTGCAGTAACTATTTGTATTATTTGAATCATTCCGTACAGTTTTTATATAGGATTGCTGCGAGAGGAGCCCCCTAATCTAAACGTCAAGGCTCCCTCCCCGCAGGAGATTTCAGAAAGATTACAACGATTATTATTCCAGTAATTACTTTAATCATTGTAAAATTTTGTGGGTTTTATCCCCTTCCTACATTTGTTAAAAACCGGCCTTACTTTATGAGGCCCTCCTTTATGATGTAACCGCTTATCTTTTCCGCGGCAAAAGAATGGGCCTCTTCCGAAGGATGTCCGTCATAACGGTTAACCCGCCACTCACTCATGTCCCTCTTTCCATTCAAAAAGAGGGGAAGAAGATTTAAAACATTATATCCTATCCGCCGGTTAAAATCTTCTACCTTGGCGTATATGGCGTGTTCGGGAAAATTGGCTGCGTCAAATCTGCCTTTCGGAAAAGTCGGAAAAATGACAAAGAGTGTCTTTATGCCCTTTTCTTCGGAAAGTCTCCTTATACCCAAGAGCGCTTTCTTAAATGCCGCCCACTCCGGAGAACCGTCGGCGTATAATTCCTCCCAGCTATGCGATGGGGGCCATATCTTCATCTGCAGAGCAATAAACCGCTTGTTTAAGAAATAGTACGCGTAGCTTTTCTTTTCCATAAAAGTATGCATACTTTTATTCCTTATAAGGTTGACGCATTTTCTGGACCTGCGCCATTCCGACCCGACGCGCATGAAGTTAGGGCCGCTCGGCAGGATATCATTTATCAGATATTGTATTATTATCATGTCGGGATTTAGATTTTTACCGACCCGCGCGAAAAGCTCAAACTCGTTAACGGACGTAAAGCCGCATATTCCCATGTTTACCACTGATATTTTCTTCTTTCCAGCGTATTCGTCAGTAAGCCTTTCTTGCAGGGCTTCCGGCCATGTTTTTCTGTAATCCTCTATCCCATCCCCCCAAGTAAAAGAATCCCCCAGCGCGACGATACGGAATTCTCCGGCTTCTTTGCCGCTTGGAGGAAGCGGCATGCGCAAATGGCTCCCGTTTGTTTTGATGAGACGCTCCCGTTTTTCGGCGAACTCGATGTCTTTTTTTATCGAGAACCTTAAAAACACTTCAAGGCAAATAATAAGGACTATCACAGAAAATATAAGCGCCCCAAAAATAAAGGAGATTTCTTTTATTCTTTGTCTTATTTTTTCCATAATACAATCTTAAAAATACATTTATTGTCCTTAAGAATTTCGGCCATATTTACGGTGCCGCAAATATGGCACAGAGTTCGCGGCGTAGCTTGACAAATATAACCCTCTAGTGTAATATGATTTCGCGCATATTTTTCCCTTTCCGTACGGCTCTATGAATTATATTACATATGTTTTTGTTTGGCAAACTACTTTTCCGCGTTGATACCTGCTCACTAAGGCGTGATGTGAAAGTGTCGCAAAAATGATTCGAGCAATAAAAGCAGGCCTTTTGAAAATTCTGGATAATCCGCGGTTATCCGTAGGTATTATAGCACTCGTTTCGCTTTTGATATTTTTTATAGCCTATCTGCAGTCCGCTAGCATCACCTTCAGGGTGGAGCAGTGGGACATCTACCATTTTTACTCCACACTCAGGATTGATTCTTTACACGCAGGCGACTGGCTGAAGATAGCCTTCTGGACCCCTTTCGGCGACTTCCGGCTTATACCGCTTGCCTACCTGTGGAATTTCGTGGTATTTTCCGTTCTCGGCGCCAATATGTTCTTCCACTGGCTCTTAAGCATAGCTCTTACCATTATAAACTGCCTCTTGCTCGCAAGGTTCGTAAGTATATTAAAGCGGACCGGCGGCCTTGCGCGAGGCCTTATCGCGGGATCGCTATTCTTATTGTTGCCGGCTAAATTCGAAATAAGCATCTGGACTTTTTTTACTTATAAGCTTATACACACTGCTTTTATACTCTTGTCCCTCATAGCGCTTGAAGAATTTTTGTGGCGACGCGAGAAAAAGTACGCGTTTACAAGCATCGTGCTACTTTTTGTATCATGCCTCTTTTACGAACTGCCTTTATTGCTCGGTGCAGCATTTTTTTTAAGGGTTCTCTTTTTCACGCCCAGCGTGGGGAGAAAAAATAAACTGTATGTATTCGCGCTTCTCTTTATTATGTATGCATCTTATATGCTCATATATCACGTAAGTGCCAGTTCAATACCGCGGTTATACGGTATGTCTGTATTGAAATATATGACCCGTTATTATATACCTGGCACTTTGAAGCTTAACTGGGATATATTTTTTTGGGATCTCCCATTAGCTTTTTATAATTGGCTAAGCCAAGGCATCCTTTTGGCTAACACCGGGCTTAGCCTCAACATAGTACAGACAAATTCTCATTTCATATTTACGGTACCGGTTGGCAATATAGTTGCCGTTTCATTAATCGCGGCAATATGGTGCGCAATGCTGTGGTGTTCTTTCACGGGGCCGTTTGAGCGGGGCAATATTATATATCTTTTACTGCTATTTCTATTCGGCTCTGTGCTTGTGCTTACGGGAAGGACATTGACAAACGGAACGGGTTATCTACCCGCCTTGAGCATATATCAGTATTTCCCGACAATGCTTCTTGCGGCAATATTGGGCTACCTAATGGATGATGTTCTTGTAAAAGGCCGCCTGCTACATGTAAAAAGGATTCTTGTCATCACGTTATTTATATTCATGATTGTCCTGGGTTATGCCGATTATAATTCTATAAAAAGTTACATGAAATTGAATAAGTATACCGCTTCCCTCATAAAAAGGGCCGGGGAAGCCATACGTGAAAACCCCGGCAAAAGAATATACGCGGGAGACTATAAACTGCCCTGCGCGCCTGTGCATTCAGTAAAAAGTAAAGAACATACTTACCACGCGCTGCATTTATTATACGGGGATGTTATAGTTCCGGACAGGAAATAGCGCCTGAGAAGTCACTTGTGTTTTTTTGACGCGGTCATGATATCGCTAAGACATCACGATAATATGTGGAGCCTAGG
>JAFGLX010000177.1 GCA_016927795.1 Candidatus Omnitrophota bacterium | reverse complement strand
GTATGCCAGTGCCGAATATCTTGCGCTCCGCCGGCTGACAAAAACTGCAGTTATAGAGACAGCCCCTTCCTGCGATTATCGTGACGAAAGGCGGTTCCAGGAACGTATCTATCGGCGACTCTTTAAACTTAAAAAGAGTTCGGTCTATAAAAGGAAGTTTATCAAGCTCGGGCGGTTGTCCGCTTATAATTTTGTCCGGTAAACGCCCTTTGTCTATATCGTCGATAAGCTTTACAAAACTTATCTCGCCCTCGCCTTTAACCACGTAATCTATATGCGCATCGGCGGCTACCTCCCGGGGCGCTATGCTGGGATGCGGGCCTCCCGTAACGACCTTTATACACGGGTCACAGGATTTTACGAGCTTTGCCGTCTGCGTGGCATATTCAAAATCAACACTCATCATGGTTATACCCACGACACGCGGTTTTATGCGCCTTACGGCGCCGGAGACCGCGTCCCAGCCGGAAAATTCCCTAAGGTCGATAAGTTCTACGGTGTGGCCTTCTTTTTTCGCGCATGCGCTAAGTGAGCACAAACCGTGGTTAATCCATGAATATTCCGCCTTCCCACTGCCTTTATTGAACCCTGTTTCGTTTATGCCCGGAAATACAAGCGCTATTCTCAAAATGGCCTCCTCTTGCGTTTAGTATTCTATATCTCTATGGGTATTATTTCAATCTATTTCTGCTGTGCGCCGTATCCGTCGGTAATCCGTAAACCCCGTTCCAAATAACTGAAACAAACTTACGTGGCTTCAGCCACTTGGAACGGGGTAAATTGCTTGACACCTTATATCCTTTAAATTATAATCCTTCTAAAAGGACATAATGTAAAAAATGAGGCCTTTTAGTGTTACGCTTCTCCTTATCCTGCTTATAGTTACCGCCGTTATTTTCCAATCGTTTTTCCGCGACAATTTCGGCTCGGAGATAAGGTTCATAAACGACAACGCTGACAGGGAGGTCTATTATCTCCGTGGAACTTGGTATACGATTAAAAAAACCCCATATACAGAAGTCTTCAGCGAATATCCCCAGTTCGCAACGTATTTTTTCGCACTGCCCCACATGGCGCTTGCCGCGCTTTACGGTCCTGCTTACGGGAAAGAGGCGTATTATCTCACTTTCTCCGCCATGATGATGCTTTTTTTGTCGTTTACGATATTGCTTCTTTATAGGCTTAGAGACGAAAAAAGATATTTTGCCTTTCTTATGCTTTTGCCGGCGTCGCTTTATTTTTCATACAACCGGTATGATATACTCCCGTCTTTTCTGGGCATCCTCGCCGTTTACCTTCTTTCCAAAAAGAAATTCGCCTTCTCCTTTTTCTGCCTGGCACTGGGAGTTCTGGCAAAGTGGTACCTTGCGCTTCTTTTTCCGATATTTCTCGTTTTTTGCCGTGAAAGCCGTAAAAAAAACATCACTGGCATAATCGCCTTTTTTTTCATAACATGTTTTTTGGGTATTTTGCCTACGCTCTTATCTGGCGGAATTGACGCGCTTCTCATACCGTACATGTTTCATACCATGCGCGGGTTAAATTCCGAAAGCCTGTTTTATCTCCTGAAAAAAATACTGGGTTCGGATTTGTGGTTTATTGTATTTTTCGTACTGCAGTTTTCGGTGTGGCCGTTTCTCGTTTTCGCCAGAATCGACTCACCTAAAAAGGCCATCAACTGGTCTGCGCTTGCTATACTGGTTTTTATGCTTTTTGCCAAATTCTATTCACCCCAGTGGATTTTATGGATTATGCCTTTTCTTATACTGCGCATCAGGAATGCGAAAGATGCGTTTCTTGTAATCTTTTTTGATATCACGACCTATGTATATTACCCGGTCATATACGACGGTTTCGGCGGCCTTCTTACGCCTGTAATAATTCTTAAAACATCCTTCCTTATGTGGTTTATATATTCCATATCGAGAGATTGCGTTAAGGACATCGAGATCCCGACACGTATGCGTTTTTTGCTCCGGCAGTACACAAATTTCCTCACAAAAAAAGCCGCAGGGTAAATTTGCGTTCTACCCTGCGGCCAAGAAAAACAAATATGTTTTTCTATGTTTCCGGTTGAAAAAATCAGAATTTCAACGTCGCCCCGGTTGTAATCGCGTTTTCTCCTATAAGCCTTCCTTCCACGTTAAGGCAGCAGTATTTTGTTATCTCGATATCCAGGCCTAATAGGAGACCGAACGACAATGTATCGAATGCGCCCTGTATGTCGCCGGTCGTCTCGGTGCTCGCTCCCGAGCGTGTGTATTTCAATTCCTGCAGTGTTCCAATTGCAAACCATGAATGGTAAACGCCAAGGTAAGGCACAAACGTGGTATTCAGTTTTTCGGCTTTGTATGTGCAGGTAATATATATGCTTTCCTCGCCGTCCAGACCGTAAAGGTCTCCGTCCTCGTTAGACGCCGCGCCGGCATCCGTTTCCACGCCTTTTACCTTGTTCAAGAAAGCGTTCATCTGTAAGTCATAACCAATACCGAAAGAGAGCTGCCCCATTTTCCAGTCTTCCATGGGAATCACGGCCCTGTATCCGCCGCCCACGTAAATACCCGGATCCAGCTTTACCTTTACGGTCTCGTCGCTGTTGTCCTTGTCTTTATATTTTAAGTCATAATCGGCCGCTCCTACCTTCAGGTACAAATTGGAGCTATCGTTAAGACCTACCGGAATCTGGCCGTAAACCTGGCTGACCTTGCTGACATTTACATTTTTCGCGTCTCTGCCGTAGTTATATAAATCCATCATGCGCGAGCCTACATAGTTATAGCCGAAAGAAACACCCGCTCCATAGTGATCTGTGGTAGCCTTAAGCGGCTGCACGCAGTTACCCGAACCACCGGCAAAGGCTGTCGTGCACACAAGACAGGCTATCAATGCGACCAAGCTAAATACTCTAAACATTCAGGCACCTCCTTTTTTTGTTCATCCCGTTACACTATATTAATTCAAGCACCAAACGGGTTAAGTATACCTCGAAAATTGCTTTTTTGTCAAGTCGCATGATAAAGTTTTAACACCCGGGAAAGCAGATAAAGGCCTTTAAGGGACAGGTCGGGCTCGACATTCCTGACTGACGCGCTGTATCTGCTTATAAGATAGGCGTCACCACCTGTAGCCACTACGCTGATTTTCCGGTCAAACTTTTTTTTGAACAACTTTATGAGCCCCTCGCAAATAGAGCTATAACCGTAGATAATACCGTTTCTTATGCTGGTCCGGGTATTCCTGCCTATAAAAGAATTTGTATTTCTCAAATATGCCCTGGGTAGCATTGCCGTCCTCTCGGAGAGAGAATCCAGGGACATTTTTATACCGGGCAATATCAGGCCTCCTGCGTAAACCCCTTTTTCGGAAACGGCGTCAAAAGTCACCGCAGTTCCGAAATCGATTATTAAAACCGGCAGGCCGTATAGCGATTTTGCGGCAAACGCCGTAATAAGCCTGTCCTGCCCTATCTCGCTCTTATTGTACCTGCATCTTAATGGAATTTTCACGTCCTCACCCACCGTAATTATACGCGACTCCTTGAACCTCTTTTTAAGATATCTCTTCAGGTTTTTAAGCGCTTCGGGGACTACAGAGACAACAATTATGGTATGGAGGTCACGGCTGTGCCTTATAATCTTACCCTTATAGAGAGACCTGCCAAGACACGCGCATGTGGGCAGCTTGCGCTTCCGCAGAATTTTTCCTTTTTCGTTTATAACAGCGAAAGTCACGTTTGTATTTCCCACATCAACCGCAAGTAACATATAAATCACCTTATTAGCGTAACGTCACCGCTCAAGAATGTCTCCTCTTGTCCGTCCGCAAGCTCCACCACAAGGCCGCCGTTTTTATCTATATCTACGGCTTTCCCGCAGAACCTTTCCTTGCCGCTTTTTGTAACGCTAACCTGCCGGCCAAGTGTGCAGGAATAGCTTTTAAGAGCCTCTCTTACCGGGGGAAATCCGTTTTTACTAAACCCAGCATATTCATCTTCAAGTGTTTTTAGAAATATCTTCACAAGCTCTACTCTTGACAATTCTGCGGATGATTTGCTTTCCGCCTTTATTGATGTGGCGCTTTTTGGAAGGAGTTCCCTTGGCGTATTTACGTTTATACCCATTCCTAACACAACAAAATTTACCTTATCGAGTTCCCCTTTTAATTCGGTAAGTATGCCGCCTGCTTTCCTGTCGGATATCAATATGTCGTTGGGCCATTTAACCAGCGCCTCAAGCCCGGTGAATTGCCTTATGGCCTTGACGGCGCTTACCGCCGCTACGAGTGTAATCTTGGGGACCTCGTTAGGCAAAATATCCGGCCTGAGTATAAGGGAAAGGTATACGCCGCCTTCTTCGGGAGATACCCACGACCTCCCGAGCCGGCCTTTACCTTTTGTCTGCTCGTTCGCTATAACAAGCGTACCCTCCCTCGCGCCTTCGGCCGCTAATTCATAAGCGACGTTATTTGTCGAGCCTACGGTTTCATAGTAACGTATGTCTCTGCCGAGAATTTTTGTGTTGAGGTTCCACTTTATTTCGCTTACAAACATCTTGTCCGGCACATGGCGCAGCTTATAACCGAGGTGAGGCACGGCCTCTATTACATAACCCGCGTCCCTCAATTTTTCTATATGCTTCCAGAGGGCCTGCCTTGATATGCCCAAAAGGTGGCTTATCTCCTCACCGGAAAGATATGAGTCTTTTTCTTTTTTGAACAGTTCCAGTATCTTATCGTCTCTTCCCATATGGCGATAACCGTTTCTCCATTTCGTGCTTTCTAAAAAGCGGCATAAGCCGCATATCTCTATTTTAATCTCTTCTCAATAGCCCTGATCTGGTCTCTAAGCACTATCGCTTTTTCAAACTGCAGATTTCTGGCGGCCACCTTCATGTCCTCTTCAAGGTCGCTTATGATATTCCTGAGCTCATATTCGTCATCATCCTCCCCGGAAATTTTAACTATAAGTTCCTTTGCTGTCCTGTATGACTCAATACTCTCTTTTACGGCCTTTTTAATCGTCGTAGGAGTAATATTATGCTTCTTGTTATACTCAACCTGAATCGCTCTTCTGCGGTTTGTCTCGTTTATGGCGAGCTCCATTGACCTTGTAACGCTGTCGGCGTACATTATTACGGTCCCGTTCACGTTTCTTGCTGCCCTGCCCGCTGTCTGTATAAGCGATGTATGGCTACGCAAGAACCCTTCTTTATCCGCGTCCAGAACAGCAACGAGAGATACTTCAGGCAGGTCCAACCCCTCACGCAAGAGGTTTATCCCCACCAGGCAGTCAAATTTTTTCAACCTGAGGTCTCTCAAAATCTCGACTCTCTCTATCGCGTTTATTTCCGAATGGAGATATCTTACTTTTATGCCCATTTCCGACAAATATTCGGATAGTTCCTCGGCCAGGCGTTTCGTAAGAGTGGTGACAAGAGTTCTCTCTTTTTTCTCCACACGTTTTTTTATTTCCCACACGAGGTCGTCTATCTGATTTTCTGTCGGTTTAACTATAACGGGAGGGTCAACAAGGCCGGTGGGCCTTATAATCTGCTCTACCGGCTCACCGCTTTCCGCGAGCTCGTATTCCCCGGGCGTTGCGGACACGAAAATCATATCCTTTGTTATCTCCATAAATTCCGTGAACTTAAGGGGCCTGTTATCCATAGCGCTCGGCAGCCTGAACCCGTACTCGACAAGTGTCTCCTTGCGCGCCCTGTCGCCGTTATACATGCCCCGTAGCTGGGGGAGCGTGACATGCGACTCGTCAATTACGACCAGGAAGTCATCCGGAAAATAATCTATAAGACACCATGGCCTCGAGCCAGGCTCTCTCCCGGAGAGGTGCCTGGAATAATTTTCTATGCCGTTGCAATATCCCAGCTCGCACAGCATCTCGATGTCAAATTTTGTTCTTGAGGCCAGCCTCTCGGCCTCCAGTAGCTTTCCCTGCAATTTAAGTTTGGCAAGCTCCTCTTCGAGCTCCTTTTTTATGGATTCCACCGCCTTTTCGATCTTGTCCTCTGTTGTGACAAAGTGTTTGGCGGGGTAAACCACTACCTTACCCCGCTCGTTTACCGCGCGGCCGGTAAGCGGATCTATTTCCTTTATCGTATTGACAACGTCGCCATCTAGGTCTATCCTATACGCCGTCTGGAGATATGCGGGAAAGATATCTATAAGGTCGCCTCTTACCCTGAACTTACCGCGCTCAAATTCCATGTCGTTCCGCTCGTATCTTATCTCCACCAGCCTTGTAAGCATGCTTTCCCTTGTTAAACGGTCCCCTTTATTAATAACAAGAAGCATCTTCTCGTAGTCCTCGGGCGAGCCCAGGCCGTATATGCAGGAGACACTGGCAATTATTACGACATCTTCCCGGGACATGAGCGAGCTTGTGGCGCTTAATCTAAGCCTGTCAATGTCATCGTTTATGGAGGCGTCTTTCTCTATGTACATATCGGCCTGGGGTATGTACGCCTCGGGTTGATAATAATCATAATAGCTGACAAAATATTCCACCGCGTTATCAGGGAAAAATTGTTTAAATTCGCTATAGAGCTGTGCGGCCAGTGTTTTGTTATGCGATATAACGAGTGTGGGCTTTCCGATTCCGGCTATTACGTTGGCGAGCGTATACGTTTTTCCGCTACCTGTTACCCCAAGAAGTGTCTGAAAACGTTTTTTTCGCCGGAGCGCCTGAATGAGTTTCTTTATTGCATCAGGCTGGTCTCCCGTAGGTTTATACTCACTAAATAATCTGAATTTCGCCATGCCTTCCAGGACAGTTACTCTAAGCTACTATATCAAGACTCATGTCAACCGAAACAACAGAATCAGTAATAGAACCGATAGAGATCCTGTCTACGCCTTGAGCGGCGTATTCCTCTACGTTTTCAAGGGTTATGCCGCCGGATACCTCAAGAAGCGGCCTTTTCCCGGCCGGAAGTTTGTTGCGAATCCCGACCGCTTTTTTTACGTCATCAACCGTCATATTATCAAGCATAATAATATCGGGCGAGCCGGCAAGCATTCTCTCCAACTGCTCCAGATTTTCCACTTCAACCTCAATTTTTATGTTTTTCGTTACCTTTTTCCGGACTCCATGCACAAAATTCTTATGGGTATCGATGTCTGTAACCCTCAGGTGATTTTCCTTAACGAGAACCTGGTCCCACAGGCCAATCCTGTGGTTACAGCCGCCTCCTACAGTGACGGCGTATTTCTCCAAATACCTTAAAAGGGGAAGCGTCTTGCGGGTGTCATAAATCTTAACGCCGTATTTTTCGGTTTTCTCTACAAATTTGTTTACGGCAGTGGATATACCGCTTAAAAAGCACAGGAAATTCAGCATTGTCCTCTCAGCGGAAAGTATGGCCCTGGCGTGCCCTTCCAAAAACGCGACCTCCTTGTCCTGATAAACACGCTGACCGTCTTTCGCCTGGGGTTTGAACCTCACGCTGCAATCCAGGACGTTCACTACCCACTCGGCGATATCAATGCCGCACAAAATGCAATCCTCATTCGCGACAATCGACGCTTTTATGCTTTCTACCGTCGAAACGGTGCTCAAGGTCGTTATGTCTCCTGTTCCGACATCCTCCTTAAGCGCCGCTTTAATTATTTTAACTGTCCGTTTTTTATCCAGTACCATTTTTACTGCTTACGGCTTCCGCGGTCTGCTATAGCCCCACGGAACGCTTAAGCCTCCTTGTCTCCGATAAAGTGAGCGCCCTGCTCTTGCCCTCTTTCAAATCGCCGAGCCTAAGCGGCCCGTATGCTATTCTCTTCAGCTTTAAGACGCTGTGACCTACTGCATCAAGCATTTTACGGATTTCTCTCTTTCTCCCCTCGCAGATGGATACGGATAGCTCGGTAAAACCATCCGCTTTTTTATTTATTGTTATCCGTTTCGCCCGCGCGGTCCGGCCGTCCAGCGTTATGCCTTTTTTTAAACGGGCGGCGTCTCGCTCGCTCAACTCTCCAGCAACCGTTGCCACATAGACCCGCTCAATCCCGAATTTCGGATGCGTCAGCCGGTATGTAAGCTCGCCGTCGTTTGTTAAGACAATAAGGCCCGTGGTATCTTTGTCCAGCCTGCCGACCGGATATACCCTGGACCGTATTTTCTTTGCATAATCCAAAACGGTCTTCCGGCCGCGGTCATCCCTTACCGTCGAAAGTGTGCTTACGGGCTTATTGAGAACGTAATATGCCTTTTCTTCGCCTATTGCGACAGGTCTTCCGTCGAAGGTTATAATGTCCCCGGAGCAGTCAACCCTTGCGCCTTTCTGCCTTATTACCCTGCCGTTTATCTTTACGCGCCCGGAGGCTATAAGTTCGGCGGCTTTCCGCCGGCTTTCTATGCCGGCTTTCGCGAGCGCGACCTGAAGCCGGATTTTTTTCATAATAGCTTGAGGTTCTTCCGGAGAGAAACAACCTCTGTACTAATGGACTCTTTTCTTTCTCTGGCTTTTTTGACGACTTCTTCGGGCGCTTTGGACACAAAATTTTTATTCTTTAACTTCGCTTCGGCAGCCTTAAGCTCCGAAAGAAGTCCGTCAAGCTTATCGGAAAGGCGCTTTTTTTCCTTTTCCAGGTCTATAACGCCCTCGAGCGGAATAAATATTTCTATGTCCTCTATGACCGCGAGCGCGGCATGTGACGGCTTTTTTACCGTGTCTGATATGCTGATGTTGCTTACGCGCGCCAGTTTTTTCACATATGTCGAGCATTTTTCAATGGATGAGACAACTCCCTTTTTGCCGGCTTTTATAAATACATCAACATCTTTATTGTACTCTATTCTCCAGGTCGCGCGCAGATTTCTTATGGCCTGTATAATCTGTATGACAAGCTGCATGTCGGCGTCTATCTTTTTTGAAATAAACGCCTTTTGCGCGTGCGGCCAGCTCGAGGCCATAATAGATTTATCTCCATGCTCCTTCGGAAGGCGCTGCCATATGTCTTCGGTTATGAACGGCATAATCGGATGGAGAACCCTGAGCGACTTCTCGAGCACCTTATAAATGGTAATCTGCGTATGCGCCTCTTCTATGGTAAGCTTGGCCATTTCAAGGTACCAGTCGCAGAATTCATGCCATATAAACTCGTAGATTTTATTTGCCGCGTCGTTTATCCTGTAAGAGGCAAGGTTCTTCGAAAAAATATCGAGCATCTGGTAAAACCTGCTCAATATCCACCTGTCGGCAAGCGAAAGCGCGGGGTCGGAAGCGGTCTGGCACAGATCCCTTTTTACCATATCCTCCTTTAAGTTCATCAAAACGAACCTTGAAGCGTTCCAGAGCTTGTTGGCGAAGTTCCTGCCTATCTCGAACTTCTGAGGCGACAGAAAAACGTCCTGCCCCTGGGCCGTTATAGAGATTATGCTGAATCTTAACGCGTCACTACCGAACTGATTTATTACGTCTATAGGGTCGATGATATTTCCGAGGGATTTGGACATCTTTGTCCCGGTATCATCCCTTACGGTGCCGTGTATATATACGTCCCTGAACGGAATGTCGTTCATAAACTCCATTCCAGCCATTATCATGCGCGCCACCCAGAAAAATATAATCTCCTGCGCCGTGACAAGTACATCTGTGGGGTAGAAATAATCCAGTTCTTTTGTCTTTTCGGGCCAGCCCATGGTTGAAAAAGGCCAGAGCCATGAAGAAAACCAGGTATCCAGAACATCGTTGTCCTGCTCAAGTTCGGTCGAACCGCATGCGGGACATTTCTCCGGTTTTACCTTTGAAACTACAGTTCCTTCTTCTTTTGGAATTTGTGATTTGGAATTTATTTGGGATTTGGGATTTGGGATTTGGGATTTTTGTATACACGCTTTGCAGTAATATACCGGTATCCTGTGTCCCCACCATATTTGCCTGGAAATGCACCAGTCGCGTATGTTCTCCATCCAATTTATGTATACCTTTGTCCAGCGTTTGGGGTAGAACTTGATTCTGCCCTTCTTTACCGCCTGAAGCGCCGGCTTTGACAGAGGCTTCATTTTGACGAACCACTGCTTGGAAAGGCGGGGCTCGACCATTGTGTGGCACCTGTAGCAATGCCCCACGGCATGGCGATGCGGTTCTGATTTAACAAAGAGGTCCCGTTCCTTCAATTCATCGATTATGGCTTCACGCGCCTCAAACCTGTCCATTCCTTTAAACCTGTCGCCTGCTTCGTTTATAGTGGCGTCATCATTCATAATGTTTACGGGCTCCAGTCCGTGAGTAACGCCAAGCTCAAAGTCCACCGGGTCATGCGCGGGAGTAACCTTTAAAACGCCGGTACCGAACTTCGGGTCGACCTTTGAGTCGAAAATTACCTTTAATTCGCGGTTTAGAACGGGTAGAATTACGGAACTTTCCTTTAAATGCTTATAGCGTTTATCGCGGGGGTTAACACATACCGCCACATCCCCTAGCATTGTTTCCGGCCTCGTCGTAGCCACGACAACGTGGTCCTTATCGTCCTTCGTCCTTCGTCCTTCGTCCTTCGTAACTATCGGATACTTTATGTAGTAGAGCACGCCGTCTACGTCGCGGTGCTGGGCTTCCTCATCGCTTAAAGCGGTTTTGCATCTGGGACACCAGTTTATTATATAATTCCCCCGGTATATGAGGCCTTTCTCATAAAGCTTTACGAAAACCTCCCGAACCGCCTCGGACAACCCATCGTCCATAGTAAAACGCGTCCTGGGCCAGTCACATGAACAACCGAGGTTTTTAAGCTGTGTAATTATTGTGGAGCCGTAATCTTCCTTCCACTTCCAGACCTCATCCAGGAATTTCTCACGCCCCATCGATTCCTTGTCTTTGCCCTCCGCTCTCAGCTTTTTTTCAACAACGTTTTGCGTAGCTATGCCGGCGTGATCGGTGCCGGGCATCCACAACGTTTCATAGCCCTGCATCCTTTTAAATCTTATGTAAATGTCCTGAATGGTATTATTCAGGGCGTGGCCCATGTGGAGAATCCCTGTTATGTTAGGCGGCGGGATCACTATCGTATAGGGTTTCTTCTCGGAGTTAACCTCTGCGTGAAAAAAACCGTTCTCCTCCCAGAACTTGTACCACTTCTCTTCGGTCTCTTTCGGGTTATATTTGCTTGGTATGTCCATTATTAAAATTGGGATGTGTCCCTAAATTTCCCAAAAACCGCTGCCGCAGCCTCAAGCCTTCTCGGTATCTTTAAGCAACTTGTATTCCACCGAATCAACGAGGGCCTGCCAGCTTGCCTCGATAATGTTCTCGGAGACGCCTATCGTCCACCAGGTATCCGTCTTGTCCTGGGACTCTATAAGCACCCTTACCTTGGCTGCCGTGCCCACTTTTTCGTCTATGACGCGAACCTTAAAGTCCGTGAGGTGCATTTCGCTAAGGGAGGGGTAAAAATCTTTAAGCGCCTTCCTTAGCGCGTTGTCAAGCGCGTTTACCGGCCCGTCGCCGAGCGAGGCCGTGTGCTCAATTTTATCATTGACCTTTACTTTTATCGTGGCTTCCGAGGTAATGCCGCCTCTCGACTTCTGGCCCTTTTCTATGATAACGCGGAAATCCTTAAGCTCGAAAAAGCTCTTGAATTTTTTGAGCGCTCTTTTCATGAAAAGCTCAAGAGAGGCCTCGGCCGTCTCGAAATGATACCCCCCATGCTCGAGCTTCTGGAGTTCCTCCAGTATCTTTTTCGTGTTGGGCGTAGACTTGTCGAGCCCCAGGTTTATCTCTTTGGCCTTCTCCAGTATACTGGATTTACCCGAGAGTTCCGATATAAGAAGCGTTCTCCTGTTGCCAACCCTGGCAGGCTCTATGTGCTCGTATGTTTTCGGATTCTTCACTATGGCGTTTACGTGCACACCCGCTTTGTGGGCAAAAGCGCTGTTACCCACAAACGGCTGATTGTCCGCCAGTTTCATGTTGCAAATCTCCGCTATGTAATATGAGGTTTCGGTAAGGTCCTTTAGTGAGAGGTCCGAAATACAGTCTATGCCCATCTTCAGTTTAAGATTTCCTATTACCGATACAAGGTTAGCGTTACCGCACCGTTCTCCGTAACCGTTAAAAGTGCCGTGAACCTGTATGCAACCCGCCTGCACGGCAGATATGCTATTTGCCACGGCCATATCAGCATCGTTATGGCTGTGTATGCCCAGCGGCACATTCACTTTTTTCTTAACGTCTTCCACTACATCGAAAATACACGAGGTAAGCGTCCCGCCGTTCGTATCACAAAGGATTATGCGGTCAGCCCCGCCGTTTGATGCGGCAAGCAGTGTTTTTATGGCATATTCCCGGTTTTCTTTATAAGCGTCAAAAAAATGCTCGGCGTCAAACATGGTGCATTTGCCTTTTGATTTGAGATATTTTACGGACTCTTCTATCATTTTCAGGTTTTCCTCAAGCGTAGTCTTAAGTACCTCTTTAACGTGCAGACCCCAGCTTTTGCCGAAAATGGTAACAACCTCCGTATCGGCCGACAAGAGCCCCTTAAGCGTGACGTCACGCGAAACATCGGTGTCCGCTCTCCTTGTGCTCCCGAAAGCCGCCAGTTTCGCGTTCTTAAGCTTTAATTTCTTGGCCCTTTTGAAAAAATCGATATCTTTGGGGTTCGCACCGGGCCAGCCTCCCTCAATATAATGTATCCCCAGAATATCGAGTTTTTCGGTAACACGGATTTTGTCGGATACTGAAAACGATATACCCTGCGTTTGCGCGCCGTCCCTTAACGTGGTGTCGTATAGTTCTATCTTCATTTTTTACCGCCGAAGTTAAATTCTTTATGCAAGACTCTCACCGCTTCCTCGCCTTTATTCCTCCTGACTATGCATGATATTTTTATTTCGCTGGTTGAAATCATGCTTATATTGATTTTTTTTGAAGCCAGGGCGCTGAACATCGTTGAGGCAACACCCGAATGGCTGCGCATACCTATCCCGACCACGGAAACCTTGGCTATGTCCTTATCAAAAATAATGCCCCCGGCGCCTATTTCCTCGGACACTTTTTTCATAAGTTTCATGGTCTTGGGAAGGTCTCCCGCCATTACGGTAAAAGAGACATCGGTGCAGCCGGTCCTTGATACGTTTTGTATAATCATGTCTATGTTTATGTCGTTTGCGGCTATAGCGCCGAAAATATGCGCAGCTATGCCGGGTTTGTCGGGAACGTCACGAACGGTAACCTTCGCCTCATCCTTATTTAGCGTAATACCGCTTACGAGTACATCTTCCATAGCCTTGACCTCCTTGGTTATAAACGTGCCTTCTTTTTCCGAGAAACTGCTGCGCACGTGTATGGGTATGTTAAACTTGCTGGCTACCTCGACGCTTCTTGCCTGAAGGACCTGCGCGCCAAGCGAGGCCAGCTCAAGCATTTCCTCATAGCTTATCCTGTCCAGTTTTTTTGCGTCTTTTACTATGCGCGGGTCGGCGGTATATACGCCTTCTACGTCCGTATATATCTCGCACAAAGAGGCGTTTAAAACTTTTGCCAGAGCCACCGCTGTCATGTCTGAACCCCCGCGCCCCAGCGTAGTAATCTCACGGTCCATGTTGGTGCCCTGAAATCCGGCCACGATAACGACCTTTCCCTTAGCCAGTTCTTCCTGTATCTTTTTCGTATTTACGTCGATTATCCTCGCTTTGGTGTGCGAACTGTCGGTTATTATTCCTACCTGAGAGCCCGTGAATGAAATGGCTTCTTTGCCCAGTTTGTGCACGGCCATCGCAAGAAGCGCCACCGAAACCTGTTCGCCCGTAGATATAAGCATATCGATCTCCCTTTCGGAAGGCGTTTTTGTTATCTTCGAGGCCAGCGCCAAAAGTTCGTCCGTGGTATCGCCTAAAGCGCTTACAACAACCACAATATCGTAACCTTTATTTCTGTATGAGACAACGCGCTTGGCCACGTTCATAATCTTACCTGTGTTGCCTACGCTTGTACCGCCGTATTTCTGCACTATAAGCCTATCGTCCATGTTCCTATTCCCCCGCTTTTGAGCCCTGCTTTTTGACATGCGTAGGGCATTACCGGTTTTAGCCGGCCTTCTTCTGCCGCTTTCGGCTTTTCCCCCCAAGAATGTTTTTCTTTGACCTGAATATTCGACGTATACTAATAATCGCCTCAAAAAGAACAAAAACCGCAAGCCCCAGGAGCACAATTGTTACGGAAAGAAGAAGGGTGCTGCCGTCTCTTGCGTACTCCGCTATCTTAATGCAAAGAGCGCACGTAGCCGTAGCAAGCATAAATATCATGGGGACTAGCGTATATAAAAGCGGTTTTCTCCTGGATAAAAACCAGCTTGTTATGACTATAAGCGTGAGAGCCGCTATCAGCTGGTTAGCCGCGCCAAAAATAGGCCATATTTCATTCCATTCCCCGCTTATGCCAAGCCAACCAGACAGCGCAACGACAATAATGGTCGCGGCAAACCTGTTTTTTATCCTGAAAAGTTCATGTGTTAGATACCTGGCTATTCTAGTCGCCGTATCCAGAGTGGTAAGTATAAAACCGTTCAGTATCATTATGGCGAATATTCCGCCGTAGACACCGAGAAATTTTTTTGTAACTTCGTTATAACCTATGCCGAAAGCACCCACGGGCCCCGAACCCCTTTCCACTACATCTTGCAGTATTTTCTTGTCATTGAACGTGGTAGCTATAACCAGTATGGCCATAAGGGCGAGAATGCCTTCCGCAAGCATGGCGCCGTATCCTATCTTCCGCGCATCTTTCTCGTTGGCAAGTTGTTTCGAGGTCGTGCCGCTGGCAACCACGGAATGGAAACCGCTTACCGCCCCACATGCAACTGTAACGAATAACATCGGCCAAAGGCTCAGGTTACTGCCGCTTTTCCACTCCAGGAAAGCCGGGAAGTCGAGATTCGGGTGTGTAACAAGGATCCCGGCGTACCCGAATATTATCCCAAAAAAAAGCAGATAGCTGGCTATATAGTCCCTGGGCTGAAGCAGGATATTGACCGGCGTGACGCTGGCCACAAACGCATAAGAAAGAAGCACAACGCTCCATATCTCCATGGCATGCCCACCTATTGTAACAGGAAAGTATTTCCCCAGAAACATAGTGATGGCTAAAAGTACTAGGCCCAAAAGGGTAACTGCCGGTTGGTGCAGTTTCAAATTGTACATTAAGAAGCCTACCAAAACGGCTATGGGTATTAACCCCAGGGACGGGATGACTATTTCCGGCTTCACTATAAAAGTCTTTGCGCATATATGGACAAAGACCGATATGATAAGTATAAGCGTAAGCCAGAGAAAAATCAGGAAAATGATTTTTGCATTTTTTGAAATCGAATCCTTGGCTATGTCCGCTATGGAAGTACCGTTATGTCTCGCCGATACCATAAGCGTAGCATAATCATGTATACCGCCTATAAAAACACTGCCCAAAACAACCCATAAAAGCGCCGGAGCCCAACCCCATACGGAAACGGCCAATATCGGGCCTATTACGGGCGCGGCGCCGGCTATTGAGGCAAAATGGTGCCCGAAAAGAACCGTCCAGTGCTTGGCAGGTATAAAATCCACTCC